>NZ_JBHWVI010000232.1:0-13697 GCF_042737005.1 Streptomyces sp. NPDC060027 | reverse complement strand
CGTGGCAGCGGCGGGGGCGGAGGCTCGCGTGGCACCGGCGGGGGCGGCCCGCGTGGGAGCGGCGGGGGCGGAGGCTCGCGTGGCACCGGCGGGAGCGGCTCCCAGCCGAGGAGCGCTTCGGCAGGGCGCGACGACCAGCCGAAGCGTCCCAGCAAGCCCCGTCCCGAGGAGCGTCGCTACGACGTAGGCCCCGGGGGCACGCACGAAGGCCCGAAGTCCGGGCGCGGCGCGTCGGCGCGCGGCGGCGCCAAGGGCGGCCCCCGACAGGGCCAGCAGCGCACCGGCCGGACGGAGCCCTCGCGCTCCCGCGAGTACGAGACGCGGACCGAGGAGCGCAACCGGGACCGGTACGCGGGCAAGCCGGAGATCAAGCTGCCCAAGACCTTCCCGGGCGCCGAGCAGGAGGGCGAGCGCCTGCAGAAGATCCTCGCGCGAGCGGGTTACGGCTCCCGGCGCGCCTGCGAGGAGCTGGTCGAGCAGGCCAGGGTCGAGGTCAACGGCCAGATCGTCCTGGAGCAGGGTCTCCGTGTCGACACGGAGAAGGACGAGATCAAGGTCGACGGGCTGACCGTCGCGACGCAGTCGTACCAGTTCTTCTCGCTGAACAAGCCCGCCGGTGTCGTCTCCACCATGGAGGACAACGAGGGCCGTCAGTGCCTGGGCGACTATGTGACGAACCGCGAGACGCGGCTCTTCCACGTGGGCCGGCTCGACACCGAGACCGAGGGTGTCATCCTGCTCACCAACCACGGCGAGCTGGCGCACCGGCTGACCCACCCGAAGTACGGCGTGAAGAAGGTCTACCTCGCGCACATCGTCGGTCCGATCCCGCGCGACCTGGGCAAGCGGCTCAAGGACGGCATCCAGCTGGAGGACGGGTACGCCAAGGCGGACCACTTCCGCGTCGTCGAGCAGACCGGCAAGAACTACCTCGTCGAGGTGACCCTGCACGAGGGCCGCAAGCACATCGTGCGCCGCATGCTCGCCGAGGCCGGATTCCCGGTCGACAAGCTGGTGCGCGTCTCCTTCGGCCCGATCACCCTGGGCGACCAGAAGTCGGGCTGGCTGCGCCGCCTGTCGAACACCGAGGTCGGCATGCTGATGGCCGAGGTCGGCCTCTAGCACCGGAGTCCCCGCGGCTCTCGCAGCCCTGGACGCCCCACGCGTACGACGGCCGGCCCCGGAACTTCTCCGGGGCCGGCCGATTCGTTCTCGGCGTCCCGCCGGTCTGTACCGGTGAACGGACCACCGGTGCGCTCCGAGGCGCCCCGGTGCGAACGAAGGGAGCGGCGATGACCGTGACGACGGACCGCGACGAGTTCGTCCGGCTGACCGATCCGTACCGGCGGGAGCTGCTCGCCCACTGCTACCGCATGCTCGGATCGGTCGACGACGCCGAGGACCTCGTCCAGGAGACGTATCTGCGGGCCTGGCGGTCCTACGAGAGGTACGAGGGCCGGGCGAGCCTGCGCACCTGGCTCTACCGGATCGCCACCAACACGTGTCTGACGGCGCTGGAGGGGCGCGGGCGCCGTCCGCTGCCCACCGGGCTCGGCGGGCCGGGAGACGCGCCCGAGGAGCCTCTGCGGGCCCCCGCGACGGACATCCCCTGGCTCCAGCCGCTGCCCGACACGCTCGTCGACCCGGCGACAGTCGTCGCGGCGCGCGGAACCCTGCGGCTCGCCCTGGTCGCCGCGCTGCAGAACCTGCCCGCGCGGCAGCGGGCCGTGCTCATCCTGCGGGACGTCCTGGCCTGGCGGGCGTCCGAGGTCGCCACCCTGCTGGACACCTCGACCGCCGCGGTCAAGAGCACCCTCCAGCGCGCGCGTGCCCGGCTCGACGAGGTCGCCCCGGAGGAGGACCTGGTGGTCGAGCCCGTAGGGACCGACGACCGCGCACTCCTCGACCGCTACATGAGCGCCTTCGAGAACGCCGACATGGAGTCACTGCTGGGGCTGCTGCGGGACGGGGTCGAGCTGGAGATGCCGCCCCACCTGGAATGGTTCAGCGGCAGGAAGGACGTCCTGCGGTTCCTGTGGGTCCGGGTGTTCTCCGGGCGCGAGGCCGGTTGGATCCGCATGGTGCCCGTCCGGGCCAACGGGCAGCCCGCGGTGGCGGCGTACGAGCGCGGGGTCGACGGAGTGCTCAGGGCGCACTCCGTGCAGGTGCTCACCGTCGAGGAGCGCGGTATCGCGCGGCTCACCGTCTTCCTGGATCCGGGGCTGTTCGCCGGCTTCGACCTGCCCCGGGTTCGCCCGTGAACCCGGGAGAGCTCCTGGAGCGGTCGCTCGCGTACGCGCTGGGCAGCGTCGCCGAGGTGCCGCGGGAGGGCCTGGGGTGGCCGACGCCCTGTGCCGAGTGGGACCTGGGGGAGTTGCTCCGCCACCTCGACGACTCGGTGGACGCGCTCCACGAAGGCGTCGCGGACGGGCGGGTCGGGCCGCGCCCGGGCCCGTCCGCCGCCGACCCGGTGTGCGCCTTCCGCGAGCGGGCCCGTGCCCTCCTCGGCGCCTGGGCGGCCGTGTCCGCCGCGCCGCCCACCGCGGCCGTGGGGGACCGGTCCATGGACTCGGGGCTGCTGGCGGCCGTCGGCGCCCTGGAGATCGCGGTGCACGGCTGGGACGTCTCCCGTGCCTGCGGGCGGGCGCGGCCGATCCCGTCCGGGCTCGCCGTGGAACTGCTGCCCGTCGCGCACGCCGTGGTCGCGGACGCCGACCGCGGCGTGCGCTTCGCCGACCCGGTCGGCGTACCGGTGCAGGGCCGGCCCGGTGACGTCCTCCTCGCGTTCCTGGGACGGCGCCCCGGCCGCGATTCCGTTTCGGTGCCGCCCCGGTCCGCCCTCCGTGAGTGATCCGCGCGGAGCGAACCGACACCACTGCACGCGCCCCCGTCCAGCAGCCGTCCGCCGTGCCCGCACGCCGTGTGTGGAGCGTCGTCCCGGCCGGGAAGCGGGGCGTCGCCATCGGGGTCTGGCGCGGGGTGACCGGCCTCGGGTCGCGGCCGGGCCCGTGCTCGGGGGTGCCGTCACCGAGGGCCTGTTTTGGCAGTGGATCTCCTGGCTGAACGTGCTGACGGGGCTGGCGATGCTGCCCCTGGCCGCGCTGAAACCGCGCGAGCGGCGGGGGCGGCTGCGGTCCGGCGCTGTGGGTCTCGGCGGGCGTATCGGCCCTGGGGGCGCTCGTGGCCGCTCTCGCTCCGGCGCACGCTCGGGCGCAGGGTTCGGACGCGCGCCGTGCCGAGGTCCGGCGTCCGGAGGTGTCGCGCGCCCGGGTCCAGGGCTGATCCGAACGGCCTCCGCCCGCGGCGGAACACCTTCCGCCACCCTCGCCGCATGCGCAGACAATTTTCTCGCGGCGGGTCCGAGAAACCGCAACTTCCCCTGCTGAGAACCTTGTTGGTATCCTCCCGCCCCCTTTATAGTCGTACTGACCATAGTCAGGCTGACCATAAAGGGGGTGGAGTGTGGCGACAGAAGAAGGCCGCGCGCCGGGCGGCACGGCGCCCGATGGGTACGACAAGTACGCCTTCGAGCCCTTCGCCGTCACCGTCGACCTGGCCGTCCTGACCGTCCGCGCGGGCGCGCTGCAGGTGCTGCTCGTCGAGCGGGGCCAGGAGCCGTACGCCGGCCACTGGGCGCTGCCCGGCGGCTTCGTGCTGCCCCACGAGTCCGCGGAGGCGGCGGCCCGCCGCGAACTCGCCGAGGAGACCGGGCTGTCGGACACCTCGGGACTCCATCTGGAGCAGCTGCGCACCTACAGCGAACCCGACCGCGACCCCCGCATGCGGATCGTCTCCGTCGCGTTCGCCGCGCTGCTGCCGGACGCTCCCGAGCCGCGCGGCGGCGGGGACGCGGCGCAGGCCCAGTGGCTGCGGTTCAACGCGCTCGATCCGCTCGCCTTCGACCACGACCGGATCCTCGCCGACGCCCACGAACGCGTGGGCTCCAAGCTGGAGTACTCCTGTCTCGCCACCTCCTTCTGCTCGCCCGAGTTCACCCTCGGCGAGCTGCAGCAGGTCTACGAGACCGTGTGGGGCACCGCGCTCGACCGGCCCAACTTCCGGCGCAAGGTCCTCGCCACGCCCGGATTCGTCGAACAGGTCCCCGGTGCCGCGCGCCTCACCGGTGGCCGCGGCAAGCCCGCCGCCGTCTACCGCGCGGGCGGCGCCAAAACCCTGCACCCACCCCTGCTGCGTCCCACCTCGGAAGGACGGCCCTGATGACCACCACGACCCTCGCGAAGCGCGCCGCCACCGGTTCCCTCATAGGCCTGGCCCTCGGCGACGCGCTCGGATTCCCCACCGAGTTCAACTCCGTGCCCGCCATCCTCGACAAGTGCGGCCCCTGGCGGCAGATGGCGCTGCCCCGGCCCGCGATCGTCACCGACGACACCCAGATGACGCTGGCGCTGGCGCGCGGGCTGCGCACGGCGATGAACCGCGGTCTGCTCGGACCGCTGCGGATGGAACGGCCGGTACGCGAGGAGTTCGTGGACTGGTACCAGTCGCCCGAGAACAACCGGGCCCCCGGCCGGACCTGCCTCGTCGCCTGCAACCTCCTCAAGAACGAGAGGCGCCGCTGGCAGGAGGCCAGCCAGATCGGCTCCAAGGGCTGCGGCGCCAACATGCGCGTCGCGCCCGTCGGACTCGTCCGCGGGCTCAGTGACGAACAGCGAGCGGGCGCCGCGCAGTTCCAGGCCGCGCTGACCCACGGCCACCCCACCGCGCTCGCCGCCGCGGACCTCACCGCGCATGCGATCTGGCTGCTCACCCAGGGCGTCGAGCCGATGGGACTGGTCGGCCGGCTGCGCTCGTACGCGTACGAGAACCGGCACCGCTATCACTCCCGCTGGCTCGGCGACCTGTGGTCCTTCAGCGAGGACGCCACACCGGAGCAGTACATCTCCCGCGGCTGGGACGAGTGCCTCGACGTCCTGGACAACCTCCGGCACGCCGTGCGCACCGTCTCGCCCGAGACCGACCCCTGCATGGCAACCGGCGGGGGCTGGGTCGCCGAGGAGGCGCTCGCCACCGGCCTGCTGTGCTTCCTGCTGTTCGTCGACGAACCCGTCACCGCGCTGCGCCGGGCCGCCTGCACCTCGGGCGACTCCGACTCCATCGCCTGCCTGACCGGGGCGTTCGCGGGCGCCTACCACGGCTCGGAGGCCTGGCCGACGTCCTGGGCCGACCGCATCGAGTACCAGGGCGACCTCATGGCGCTGGGGGCCCTCTGGGACGCTTGAGGGATGACAGACGTCCTCGGTGTCGGCACCGACCTCGCCAGCGTGGTGGGCGAACAGCCCGACCCCGTGCTCTTCGCCACCGTCTCCGGGGCGCACCTATACGGCTTCCCCTCGCGCGACTCCGACGTCGACCTGCGCGGTGTCCATCTGCTGCCGACGGCCGACCTGGTCGGGCTGCGCGAGCCGGAGGAGACCCGGTCGCGCATGTGGTTCCGGGACGGCGTCGAGATGGACCTGGTCACCCACGACCTGCGCAAGTTCGTCCGGCTGATGCTGCGGCGCAACGGCTATGTGCTGGAGCAGCTGCTCTCGCCGCTCGTCGTGCGCACCGGCGACGAACACCGTGAGCTGATCTCGCTCGTCCCCGGGGTCCTCACCCGTCATCACGCCCACCACTACCGGGGGTTCGCGACCACGCAGTGGCGGCTCTTCGAGAAGACCGGCGAACTCAAGCCGCTGCTCTACACCTTCCGTGTGCTGCTCACCGGCATCCACCTCATGCGCAGCGGCGAGGTACGGGCGGACCTGCCGACGCTGGCCGGGCAGGTCGCGTCTCCCGCGTATCTGCCGGACCTGATCGCCGCGAAGGCGGAGCGGGAGCACGGGGCCGCGGACATCCCCCGCACCCGCGTGGAGGAGGACGTGGAGCGGCTGCACACGCTCCTCGACGAGGCGCAGGACGCCTCAGTGCTGCCGGACGCCCCCTCCGCGCACGACGCTCTGCACGCCTTCGTCGTCAGGGTCCGCCTGGACGGCGTCCGGGGAGGTCCGGAGGGCACCCGGGGGCCGGAGGACACCGTCGGCGCCCTGGAGCGCTGAGGCGCGGCGCACCCGGAAGAGGAAGTCCTCCACGCGCGCGTGGTCCGGCTCGGGCGCGAGCGGACTGTGGTCGGCCGCCTCGTCGGCCTCCGCCGCCAGACGGGACATCCAGCTCTCGACCTCGCTCCAGGGCACCTCGCCCCGCTTCACCGCGAGCAGCGGTTCGCGCTGCTCCGAGACATCGATCGTCAGGGTCCCCGTGCGCAGCAGGTCGCGGGAGCTCATCAGGAGCCGCAGCAGATGCATGGCGTGCTTCCAGCGCGGGGCGCCGTACGTGCGGACGTCCGCGTCCAGCTTCTTGTGCTGGCCCTGGGCATAGCGGGCGAACGTCTCGTGCGCCCGGCGGGAGAGGAACGCCTGCCGGAGGGCCAGGAGTTCGCGCCCGGTGTCGTCCGCGTACTCGACGAGGGGGGAGTGCAGACACTCCAGGATGTTCGGGTTGGCGCGCAGCGCGAGGGCGCAGAACCGCTCCAGCTCCCAGCTGAACTGCTCCTCCGCCGGGCCCTCGACATGCGTCGGCGGCTTCTCGAAGCGCCAGAAGAGCGGGCTCGGGGCGAGGAAGACGCCCCGGCGGTCCGTGTCACTGCCGTCCGTGGCCAGCCCGAAGGCCCGTGACCCCATCACACAGGAGTAGACCGTGTGGTCCCGCACCAGCGAGACCGCCGACACGGGAGGCGCGGGGGACACGGGCCGCACCGCCGACGGTACGGCCGGCTCATGGGGCTCCGCCGGTGCGGGGGACGCGGTCGACGCCGGGGGCGTCTGGGGTACGGGGGGCTCGGAACGCATGCCGGGAGCGTACGGGCCCGCTCACGCCAGGCGGATCGAGTTTCCGTCCACGGTGATCTTCTCGGCGGGCAGCGGGCGCGGCGCGGGACCGCCCTTCACCGCCCCGTCCTCGATGCTGAACCTGCTCTTGTGGCAAGGGCAGTCGATGGTGCCGTCGGCGACCTTGTTCACCGTGCAGCCCGCGTGCGTGCAGATCGCCGAGAAGGCCTTGAAGTCGCCCTTCGTCGGCTGGGTGACCACGATCTTCTGCTCCTTGAAGATCGTGCCCCCGCCGACCGGGATGTCGCTCGTCGTGGCGAGCTGCTCGCCGCTGGACGCCTTCGGGGACGAGTCCGACGAGCTGTCCTCGTCGCCGTACTGACTGCACCCCGCCAGCAGTGCGGACGCCCCCGTCGCGAGAATCACCGTGCGCCGCGTCGAGCGGTTGGTCATGTCGTCACTCCGAACGTACGGAAGAACCAGAAGGCGGACGTCAGCCAGACGGCCGTGAGCACGGCGAAGACCAGGCCGCCGACGATCGGCAACAGCCAGCCGGGCAGGCGCTCCCAGCGGAGCAGCAGCATCTTGGCACTGAAGGCACCGAAGAAGAAGCAACCGAGGAGCGAGTGCCACAGGACGCGTGTCTCGTACGTCTGATAGCCCAACGCGTACAGGCAGTGGACGGCGACCGGCACCGCCACCAGGAACGCGATCCGTCCCGACCACCGGTGCAGTGTCGACGCCCAACTCGGGCCCGGCAGTCTTCCGTACATCATGAGCGCCGAGACGAGCTGGACGAGCGCGAAGAAGAACGCCGTCGTCGCGAGCCACGACTTCACGGCGCCCGTGCTGCTGAAACCGGAGAGATTGAAGGCCGTTCCCGCCGGGTCGTGCACCTTGCCGTAGGCGCCGAGACCGATCGCGACGGCCGCGGCGACCAAGGCCGGGACGAGGTAGCGGGCGGGACTCGGACCGCGGCGGGCGGGCGGCGGAGAGGGGTAGCCCTGGGTGGCGGCGTTCGGGTCCACGGTCATGAACAACTCCCTGCGGAAGAGGGGTCAGGGGGTGACAGGACGCGCGACGATCTTCTGCCCGTCGATGGTCACGGCGCCGGTCTCCGGGTCGATCACCGGTGCCGCCGAAGGTGTGCCGTCGCGCGTGACGACGCCGACCTGCTTGCCGCCGGGCAGCACGATCCAGCCGCCGTCGACCTTCGCGCCGCGCACGGTGGCCGTCGCCCGGTACAGCCCGGAGGGCTTGACCGCCTTGTCGGCCGTGAAGCCGTACTTTTGCCCGCCGACCTCGGCGGTGCCGCGGATCCGCTTGCCGTCCTGGAGGGTCCCGTTCAGCTCGTCGCCGTGGCTGCCGGTGAGCTTCATGGTGCCGTCGTCCTTCACGTCACCCTTCAGCCAGGACTCCTTGTCGTGCCCGTCGCAGAAGTACGCGATCGCCTTGCCGCCCCGCAGGGAGACGGCGATCGCCGAGGAGTCGTCGTCGGTGCGGCCCGCGTAGTCGGCGTTGGGCACGGCGCTGCGGGTCGGCGAGGGGCTCGGCGACGGCGACGAGGTCGTCGGCGGCGCACTGGGCGACACCGAGGCGGCAGGTGACTCCTGGTAGGTCGACGCGTTCTTCGTCCCTGTCGTCGCGTTGAGCGACAACATGAACACGCCGAGCACGAGCCCCGCGAGAAGGGTGAGAAGGGGTCCTGGACGTTTCATTCGGGCCTCCCCCGAGGCGAGTCTCCTGCAATGAGAGCGGACCCGCGGGCTCGCGTCCAGAGGCGCACGGGCGCGTTCTCACCACAAGTAGCGGAATAGGGCGATTCGGGTGACATTGACAAAGTATGAGGCCGGTCGGCCACCGCCGCCCGGCCGCATCCACGAAAGGCGGGACCATGGCGGGACCGCCGACCAGATCGCCCGGACGCTGCCCCGGGCGGTCGACAAGCTCACCCCGAGCGGGGAGATGCCGGCCGGCGCCTCCCTGAAGGACCTCATCAAGCAGCAGTCGCTCTGAGACGGCGGCACGAGCCGCTCCCGGCCGGGCCCGGTGCGCGGCCCCCGTCTCGTCAGGCGGGCGGCCCGCACCGGTGCGCCGGGGCCTGACTACGCTGGTGTGACACGACGTGTACACAGATCAGCACAGATCAGCGAGGAGCATCACCGTGGCGGTACGAGCGGTCCGGGGCGCCGTCCAACTGGAACGGGACGAGGCCGGCCACATGGACGAGCAGGTCAGCGAGCTGCTCACCGCCATCCTGGAGCGCAACGCGCTGACCACGGACGACCTGATCAGCATCTGGTTCACGGCCACGCCCGATCTGCACAGCGACTTCCCGGCGGCCGCGGCGCGCAAGCTCGGCATCGTCGACGTCCCGCTGATCTGCGCGCAGGAGCTGGACATCGAGGGCGCGATGCCCCGCGTCGTCCGTGTTCTCGCCCACATCGAGTCCGACCGGCCGCGCGCCGAGATCGTGCACGTCTACCTGGGCGCCGCGGGCGCGCTCCGCAAGGACATCGCCCAGTGAGGACCGCACTCGTCATCGGAACCGGGCTGATCGGCACGTCCGCGGCCCTCGCGCTCGCCGCCCGCGGCGTCGTCGTGCACCTCACCGACCACGACCCGGAGCAGGCCCGTACGGCGGCCGCGCTGGGCGCCGGCACGGACGAGGCACCCGAGGGCCCGGTCGACCTCGCGATCGTCGCCGCCCCGCCCGCGCACGTCGCCGCGACCCTCGCGGACGCCATGCGGCGCGGCGTCGCCCGCGGCTACCTGGACGTCGCCAGCGTCAAGGGCGGTCCGCGCCGCGAGCTGGAGGCGCTCGGCCTCGACCTCACCTCGTACATCGGCACGCACCCCATGTCCGGCCGCGAGAAGTCCGGCCCGCTGGCCGCGACCGGCGACCTCTTCGAGGGGCGGCCCTGGGTGCTCACACCGACCCGCGACACGGACACCGAGGTGCTGAACCTCGCCCTGGAACTGGTGTCGCACTGCCGGGCCGTACCCGTCGTGATGGACGCGGACGCCCACGACCGTGCCGTGGCGCTCGTCTCGCACATGCCGCACCTGGTGTCCAGCATGGTCGCCGCGCGGCTGGAGCACGCCGAGGAGTCGGCGGTCCGGCTCTGCGGGCAGGGCATCCGCGATGTGACCCGGATCGCGGCCTCCGACCCCCGGATGTGGATCGACATCCTCTCCGCGAACCCGGGACCGGTCGCGGACCTCCTCGCGGACGTCTCCGCCGATCTCGACGAGACGGTCCAGGCGCTGCGGGCCCTGCAGTCCTCCGACGAGGCCAAGCGCAGCGAGGGTGCCACCGGCATCGGGGAAGTCCTGCGCCGCGGGAACGCGGGCCAGGTCCGTGTCCCCGGCAAGCACGGCTCCGCGCCGCGCACCTACGAGGTCGTGGCCGTCCTCATCGACGACCAGCCCGGTCAGCTGGCCCGCATCTTCGCCGACGCGGGGATGGCCGGGGTCAACATCGAGGACGTGCGCATCGAGCACGCGACCGGTCAGCAGGCCGGTCTGGTGCAGCTGATGGTGGAGCCGAAGGCCGTGCCGGTGCTCGGCGCGGCACTGCGGGAGCGGGGCTGGGCGCTGCGGCAGTAGCGCCGGAGCCCGCCGGGGGCTGCCCGCCGGGGGCTGCCCGCCCGGCGGGCGTGACGACGCCTCGCCGGTGGTCGCCGGCCGGCCCGGCCGAGCCGAGCCCGGCAGGTGCCGCGGTGCCGAGCGGTGCGGGGCGGCGTCGAGGATCGGAGCGCGGCCGGGCGCCGCGGCAGCAGGGCTCCGTGACCGGTCCCGGGAAGGGCCAGTAATACGGGGTCCGCGGAGCCAGTAACCTTGTGCGGGGCGCGATCGCGTCCCGCAGAGACCTCCACCCCGCACCAGGAAGGTGTTCCCACCGTGGACAACGGCGCCGCCCGTACCGCTCCGGCTGTGATTGTCGCCATCGACGGCCCCTCCGGCACGGGCAAGTCGAGCACCTCGAAGGCCGTGGCCGCGAAGCTCGGCCTGAGCTACCTGGACACGGGGGCGCAGTACCGCGCGATCACGTGGTGGATGGTCAGCAACGGCATCGACATAACGGACCCCTCGGCGATCGCCGACGTGGCCGGCAAGCCGGAGATCATCTCCGGTACCGACCCGGCCGCGCCGACCATCACGGTCGACGGGACCGACGTCGCCGGCCCGATCCGTACGCAGGAGGTCACCTCCAAGGTGAGCGCGGTCAGCGCCGTGCCCGAGGTGCGTGCCCGGATCACCGAACTGCAGCGCACCCTCGCCGGGTCCGCGCCGGTCGGCATCGTCGTCGAGGGCCGGGACATCGGCACCACCGTGCTGCCCGACGCCGACCTGAAGATCTTCCTCACCGCCTCCCCGGAGGCGCGTGCCGCCCGCCGCAGCGGCGAGCTGAAGGGCGCGGACATCGACGCGACCCGCGAGGCGCTGATCAAGCGTGACGCGGCCGACTCCAACCGCAAGACCTCCCCGCTCGCCAAGGCGGACGACGCGGTCGAGGTGGACACCTCCGACCTCACGCTCCAGCAGGTCATCGAGTGCGTCGTCACTCTCGTCGAGGAGAAGCGGGCCGCCAAGTGACCGCACCCTCCGCAAGAGGCGCCGAGGTGGGGCGCCGCATCGGCGTCGGCCTGATGTACGGGCTGTGGAAGCCGCGCGTGCTCGGCGCCTGGAAGGTCCCCGCGACCGGCCCGGTGATCTTCGCCGTGAACCACTCGCACAACATCGACGGGCCGATGGTCATGGGCGTCGCGCCCAGGCCCACGCACTTCCTGATCAAGAAGGAAGCGTTCATCGGCCCGCTCGACCCGTTCCTGCTGGGCATCGGCCAGCTGAAGGTGGACCGCGAGATCGCCGACCGCACGGCCATCACCGACGCCCTCGGCGTCCTGGCCTCCGGCGGGGTCCTCGGGATCTTCCCGGAGGGCACCCGGGGCGAGGGCGACTTCGCCTCGCTGCGGGCCGGGCTCGCGTACTTCGCGGTGCGCAGCGGAGCCCCGATCGTCCCGGTGGCGGTACTGGGAAGTTCCGAGAAGACCAGCCGGTTGATAAAGGGGCTGCCCCCGCTGCGCAGCAGGGTCGACGTCGTGTTCGGCGACCCCTTCGAACCGGGCGACGGCAGCGGACGGCGTACGCGCCAGGCGCTGGACGAGGCCACCGGCCGCATCCAGAAACAGCTCAGCGCCCACCTGGACCACGCCAGGCGTCTGACCGGACGCCCGGAAAACGCCGGGCGCCCCGTCGGGCGCTAGGCGACACTTAGTAGTGGATCACCCGGTTTACGGGTGTTCCACCGATCACCACGATTGAACGACGAGGTACGGACTTCATGAACGACCACATCCAGCCCGACGGCTCGGCGGAACACGAGCACGGGGCGCTTGGCGATGCCGAGTACGCGGAGTTCATGGAGCTCGCCGCGGAAGAGGGCTTCGACCCCGAGGACGTCGAGGGCGCGATCGGGGAGGCGGGCCACGGCCCGCTGCCCGTCCTCGCCGTCGTCGGCCGCCCGAACGTCGGCAAGTCGACCCTGGTGAACCGCATCATCGGCCGCCGCGAGGCCGTCGTCGAGGACAAGCCCGGTGTCACCCGCGACCGCGTGACCTACGAGGCCGAGTGGGCGGGCCGCCGCTTCAAGCTCGTCGACACCGGCGGCTGGGAGCAGGACGTCCTCGGCATCGACGCGTCCGTCGCCGCGCAGGCCGAGTACGCGATCGAGGCCGCCGACGCGGTCGTCTTCGTCGTCGACGCCAAGGTCGGCGCGACCGACACCGACGAGGCGGTCGTACGCCTTCTCCGCAAGGCCGGCAAGCCCGTCGTCCTGTGCGCCAACAAGGTCGACGGCATGAGCGGCGAGTCCGACGCCTCGTACCTCTGGGCCCTCGGTCTCGGCGAGCCGCACCCGGTCTCCGCGCTGCACGGCCGCGGCACCGGCGACATGCTGGACGCCGTCCTGGAGGCGCTGCCCGAGGCCCCGGAGCAGACCTTCGGCACCGCGGTGGGCGGCCCCCGCCGCATCGCCCTCATCGGCCGCCCGAACGTCGGCAAGTCCTCCCTGCTGAACAAGGTGGCGAACGAGGACCGCGTGGTCGTCAACGAGGTCGCGGGCACCACCCGTGACCCGGTCGACGAGCTCATCGAGCTCGGCGGCATCACCTGGAAGTTCGTCGACACGGCGGGCATCCGCAAGCGCGTCCACCTCCAGCAGGGCGCCGACTACTACGCCTCGCTGCGCACCGCCGCCGCCGTCGAGAAGGCCGAGGTCGCGGTCATCCTGATCGACGCGTCCGAGACCATCTCCGTGCAGGACCAGCGCATCGTCACCATGGCCGTCGAGGCGGGCCGCGCCATCGTCGTCGCCTTCAACAAGTGGGACACCCTCGACGAGGAGCGCCGCTACTACCTGGAGCGGGAGATCGAGACCGAGCTCGCCCAGGTGGCCTGGGCGCCCCGGGTGAACGTCTCGGCCCGCACCGGCCGCCACATGGAGAAGCTCGTCCCGGCGATCGAGACGGCCCTGGACGGCTGGGAGACCCGCGTCCCGACCGGCCGCCTGAACGCCTTCCTCGGCGAGCTGGTCGCCGCTCACCCGCACCCGGTGCGCGGCGGCAAGCAGCCCCGCATCCTGTTCGGTACGCAGGCGGGCACCAAGCCCCCGCGGTTCGTGCTCTTCGCCTCCGGCTTCATCGAGCACGGCTACCGGCGCTTCATCGAGCGCCGCCTGCGCGAGGAGTTCGGCTTCGAGGGCACCCCGATCCACATCTCGGTGCGGGTGCGCGAGAAGCGCGGCGCCAACAAGAAGAAGTAGCGCCCGAAGGCGACGCGAAGGGGGGGGGCCCCCGGGAGCCGCCC
>NZ_JBHWVI010000231.1:0-13785 GCF_042737005.1 Streptomyces sp. NPDC060027 | reverse complement strand
GGGACCAAGGAGCTGACCGAGCTCTACGCGTCCTACTTCTCCGCGGGCGGCGGGATCCCGCTCAAGCTGTGCACCGTGACCGAGGACGGCACCCGCAGCGCGTTCGAGTACATCTGCGACCGCTGGGGCGACACCGAGCTGCCGCCGCAGCCGGGGCTCACCGTCTGTGCCCGGGGAGGCGATGGCCTGATCGCGTCGGCGCGGGTGTACGACGACGTGGAAGCCCCCGTGGAGTAGGGCTGCGAGGTCCTCGTGGCGGGCAGAGTCCTGTCCTCGGATCTCCCCCCCACCGGCACGAGAGCAGGAGTGAGCATGGAGTACGTGAAGCTCGGTTCGACGGGTCTGGACGTCTCCCGGATCTGCCTGGGCTGCATGAGTTTCGGCCTGCCCGACCGAGGTGTCCACGAATGGACCCTCGACGAGGAGGCCTCGCGACCGTTGATCCGCCAGGCACTGGAGGCCGGGATCACCTTCTTCGACACCGCGAACGTGTACTCCGACGGCACCAGCGAGGAGATCGTCGGCCGGGTGCTCGCCGAGTCCGCGCGCCGCGACGAGATCGTCATCGCCAGCAAGGTCCACGGCGCGATGCACGAGGGCCCCAACGGCCGTGGCCTGTCCCGCAAGGCGATCATGACCGAGATCGACCACAGCCTGCGCCGTCTCGGCACCGACTACGTCGACCTCTACCAGATCCACCGCTTCGACCCCGCCACCCCCGTCGAGGAGACGATGGAGGCCCTGCATGACGTGGTCAAGGCGGGCAAGGCCCGCTACATCGGGGCGAGTTCGATGTACGCCTGGGAGTTCTCCAAGGCCCAGTACACGGCCACGCTGCACGGCTGGACCAGGTTCGTCTCCATGCAGAACCACTACAACCTCCTCTACCGCGAGGAGGAGCGCGAGATGCTGCCGCTCTGCGCCGACCAGGGTGTCGGCGTCCTGCCGTGGAGCCCGCTGGCCCGCGGTCGGCTCACCCGCGACTGGGACACGGCCACCGCACGCAGCCGCAACGACGAGTTCGGCCGCAACCTGTACCAGGACGGCGACCGCGAGATCGTCGACGCGGTCGCGCGCATCGCCGCCGAGCGCGAGGTGCCGCGCGCCAGGATCGCGCTCGCCTGGCTGCTGCGGCAGAGCACCGTGACCGCACCCATCGTCGGAGCCACCAAAGCGCCGCACATCGACGACGCGGTCGCCGCGCTCGACGTGGTGCTCACGGACAAGGAGACCGAGGAGCTGGAACAGCCGTACACGCCCCGGGCGATCAGCGGTCACTGACGCCCCGCCCGCCGGCACCGCGCCGGCCGTCGTCACGCCCGCCGGCACCGCGCCGGCCGTCGTCACGCCCGTCGGGCCGCGACGGCCGGCGCGCCGATATCGGCTTCGTGGCGCGCGGCACGGACGGTGGAGAGGGACGCGTGAACGACCTGAATATCGTGCGGAATGGCGCTCGGATGAGCGCGTGAGAGCGCTCCCATTGTGGAGAGTTCGGGACGGATGGCAGGGCCATGGGGTTTCCGAATTCCTATTGGCGCGAGCTTGACTGACATTTGGTCAATATCCGGGGCCGCGCCGTATTCGGAGAAAATCCGGGATCGCTTGTTCCGGATCACCGCCCTGTGCAAAGGTGGGCGTTGTCTGCGTGCAGACAATAGTGGCTTCGTTCTGCGCGCGTACGGCGCGCCCGTTCCCTCCTCGCCCCGACGGGCCGCCAGAGGTGGTCGTTCGCGGCGTGACCCCCCATGGGTAGACCTCCCGGCCAGGTCGGGCGGTCTACAAACCCATTGGTATGGACTAATTGCCACGCTACCTTTGGGAGGAAAGCGGACGTGAATGACGGAACGCTGTCTCATTCATCGGACCCCGGCCGCATGTTCGAGGTCTCGGATGAGCGGCTCGCCGCCGAGCTGAGGAAGAACCCGGGAGGCACACCCGCGAACTATCCCGTCGGGGAACTCCTGGACCGCCACTGGGAAGCGGTGTTCTCTTACGCGCGGCTGTGCACCGACGGCGTACGTCCCGCGGGAATGCTGACCACCGCCTCATTCACGCGCCTGTTCGGGGATTCGCTGCATCAGGGCGGGCCGAGCGCCGCGTGGCGGCCCCAACTGCTCGTCACCGTCCGCCGCATAGCCGCCGAGTGGCTCATGGACCAGCGGCGCGAACTGCTCGACCCCGAACTCCTCGCCGACGCGGACCGCGAGGACCGGGCGGCCGCGCGGCTGCTGCCGCCGGAGGGCAGGCGCCTGCTGTCCCGCGCCTTCCAGCGGCTGCCCGAACCGGCCCGCTGCCTGCTGTGGCACGGGGAGATCGAGGCCGAGCAACTGGAGCTCCCCGCAGCTCTGTTGGGACTCTCCCCGGACGAAGCGGTCGTCGAACTGGAGCGGTCCAGGGAGCGCCTGCGCGAGGGGTGCCTGGAGATCCACCGTGAACTCGCCCCGAGCGAGGAGTGCCGCCGCTACCACCGGATGCTCGACGTCTCCTTCCGGCGCGGCGGCGTCGATCTCGACCCGGACCTGCGGCGCCACATGTCCCGATGCGGCCACTGCCGTGACGCCGCCGACCAGTTGAACCAGTTCAACGGCGTCCTCGCCGTCCCGCTCGCCGAGGCCGTCCTCGGCTGGGGTGCGCCCGCCTATGTGGGTGCACGCCAGGCGCGGGCCACGGCACGCGCGGAGGCGGCGGAAGCCCCGGGGACCGGCCGGGGTGCCGAGGGCGCGGATCTCGCGGGGGGAGCGGCCGCCGCCGGGAGCGGGCGGACCGCCGAGCACGACCCGATCGTCGAGTACCGGCCCGAGACCGACGCCGTACGCCCACCCGGCCTTCCCCCGCGCACACCGCCGAACGCTCCGCCCACCACCACCGACACCCCGACCCCGGCCCACGACGCGACCGCGCAGCACCCGGCCGCCCCGGCCCGCCGGGGCGCGCCCACGCCCGACGGAGGCCCCCGCCCCTCCCGCCGAGCCGCGCCGCTGTCCGGCGCGGGCAGGCGCTCGTCCCGCAGGGCCGCGCCGCACAAGGCACCCCGGCGCGCCGCCCCGCACCGTCGCAACGTCGCCCTCGCGGTGCTGACCGTCGGCGCACTGATCCTGGTCCCGCTGGTCCTGTGGGCGGCCGATCAGGGCTCCGACAGCGGGAGCGGGACGGCCGACGCCAACGCCACCTCGGGAAAGCCGAGTCCGGGTACGAACCCGTCCTGGGCCGGGTCCGACAAGCAGGCGGACGGCACCGTGCGCGGCCGGCTGCGCAACGCCGCGACCGGGCTGTGCGTGGGCGTCGCCGGGCAGAAGCCCGCGAAGGGCGCGGAGACCCGGCTCACCTCGTGCACCTCGGAGTCGGCGATGGAATGGTCGTACACGGAGGACGGGCTGCTGCGCGACGCCGCCCACCCCGACCTGTGTCTCGACTCGCACCTGGGCTACTCCGTCCAGCTCGCCCCCTGTCCCGGCACGTCGCGGCCCGGCGCCAAGAACGTCCGCTACGACTTCACCCTCCGGGGCATGCTGGTGCCGCGCCGGAACCAGGACCTGGCCCTCGCCCCCGCGGCGGCTAAGGGCGAGTCGGCGCTCGTGCTCAAACTCCGCAAGGACGAGCCGGTCCAGCGCTGGAGGCTCGAGACCCCGTCGCCCTCGCTCCAGCTGGAAGTCGTCAACTGGGACTCCTCGCACGGTGGCGGGACGGCCTCCACCACCCCGGAGCCCACGTCCTCGACGGCACCGGCACCCGCCGCGCCCCGGACGCCCGCCGTGACACCGTCGACTCCGGAGCAGGCCACGTCGTCCGCCGCCCCGCGGGACGACTCCTGCTCCTCCTCCTACGACTCCTGTCACTGGGACGGCGGTGACGGCTCGGACCGGGACGGCGGCTACGGCACGGGCTCCGGTGTCGGCACGGTCGGCGGCGGAGGCCGCAGGTGACCAGGTGACCAGGTGACCAGGTGACCAGGTGCGCCCGGCGGTCCCGTGCCTTCGCCCGTCAGGCCGTCGTGGTGTCCGGGGACGCGCCCGGTGCCGATGAACGACGGGCCCGGTCTCCCTCGTAGGCACTCCGGAAGCCGGCGAGGTGGCTGGGGCGGCCTCGCGGGCCGGACGTCAGGTGCCGCTTCCGGCGCGGACGACCGTCAGGGAGACCGACGAGGAGTTGCCGGACACGGGCACCTTGCCCTGCGTCCACCTCACCGTGAGGGAGTCCCTCTCGTCGGGCGGCGTGACGATCAGGGAGGCGGGCGTGGCCGTACGGGCCCCGCTGATCGCCGGGTTGGAGAAGGTCAGGCCCGACCACGCGCTCCGCCCGGGTGTCAGCTCGACCGTCGTCGGCGTGCCCGAGGACCGCCGCGGGTCGGGGCCGAGCTGTTTGCCGGACGCGTCGACGAACGCCGCGCCGGGGTAGCCCCGCACGGTGCAGGTACGCCCGGAGCGGTTGGTCAGGACGATGGGGAAGTTCTCCTGCCCCGCTCCCGGGTCGTTGCCGCCGACCGAGGCGCGGAGCTCCGAGGTGTGGCAGCGGCGGCTTGCCGCGGCGTTCCCCGCGGAGGCCGGGGCCGAGGCGGATTCCGAGGCCGCCCCCGTTCCCGTTCCCTTTCCCGTCTCCCTCGACGGAGCGCTCTCCGCCGGGCCGGACGGTCCGGCGGAACGGGCACTCGCGCTCGTGTCCCCGGAAGCCGGTTCGGCCGTGCCGGGAAGGTTCTGCGGCGAGCGGTTCGGGGTGCCGTCGCCGCAGGCGGTGAGCAGGCTCAGCAGCGCGGCACCCGCGAGCAGCGCGGCCCGCCGGGCGGCGGGTGAACCGCGGTGCCCGGCGGGTGGGGCGCGATGCGCGGACACCTCGTCGGGCCGGTCCGTGTCCGCCACCGAGCGCCGGAAGGTCGACATGTCACCACTCCTTGGGTCGCTCCGCACGGGCTCCTCGCCCGTGCGCACGGCGCGTTGTGCCCCGTCACCACTCTCCGATGCGCCCCGGGACCGAAAAGTTCGCCGGACCGGACGACGAATTCCGGCGGGTGCGCCCGCCCAGGATCAGGCCTTGACGCGTACGGAGCCGATGACGTCGTCGGCCGTGTCGTCGTGGCCGCTCTCCTGGCGGATCTGGATGTAGACCTGAGGCTGTCCGGCGCCGCCCGCCGGGGTGAGCGCCGCTTCGGTCAGGGACCCGTTCCCGCCCGGGCAGGCGTCCCAGGTCCGTATCAGCCCGCGCCAGCGCGCACCGGAGTAGGCGCGGCTGCCGGCGTAGTGGCATCCGGCGTGCGTGATCGCGCGGACCCCGCCCGTCACATCGCCGTGCTCACTGAGTCCGACGAAGGCTCCGTCGACGCCGGAGCCGAGGTCCTGCCAGCGCGCCAGGTGGTCGGCGACGGCGAGACCGGGTTCCGCGCCGTCATCGAGGCCCAGCGTCCCTGGATTCCATCCGGAGTCGCGCAGCTGCCCGCCCCAGGAGGCCGGCACCTCCACCGTGACCCG
The DNA here is from genome assembly GCF_042737005.1 of Streptomyces sp. NPDC060027. Taxonomy (NCBI): domain Bacteria; kingdom Bacillati; phylum Actinomycetota; class Actinomycetes; order Kitasatosporales; family Streptomycetaceae; genus Streptomyces; species Streptomyces sp. NPDC060027. The sequence continues at coordinate 8,326 of NZ_JBHWVI010000231.1, read as the reverse complement.
GCCCGTGCCGTCCTCGACCCGGAGGGTCTTCGCGGCGGGGTCCCGGGTCACCAGCAGCGCGGTGGCGCCGACCGCGCAGGCCAGGAGGACGCCGGTCAGTACCGTCAGCGCGGTGCGCCGACGACGCGGGGACCGGGGCACGCCCCCGTCCGAGGCCTCCTCGACGAGCCGGTCGAGCTCCGCGGCGAAGGCGGCCGCGGTCGGCCAGCGCCGCTCCCGGTCGGGTTCCATGGCGCGCAGCAGCGCCCGCCGGACGTCGGGGCCGAGGCCCGTACGGAGCCGGTCGGCCCGTTCGACCTTGCCCGGCGGGCCCGGCACCGAGCCGGTGACGAGGTGGTGGCCGAGGGCGCCCAGGCTGTACACGTCGGCCCGCGCGTCGATCCCGGAGCCGGGCCGGGCCTGCTCGGGCGGGGTGTAGCCGGCCGTACCGGCCGCCATGGTGAGTCCGGAGGCCTGGGCCAGGCTCTTGGCCAGTCCGAGGTCGGCCAGCAGCACCCGGTCGGCTCCGCCGGGCGAGGTGCGCAGCAGCACGTTGGACGGCTTGATGTCGCGGTGCACGATCCCGGCCTCGTGCAGCGCGGCCGCGCCTCGGGCCGCCAGGGCCGTCAGACGCAGCGCCTCGGCGACGGGCAGCGGTCCGGCCTCGATCCGGTCGGCGAGGGTGCCGCCGTCGGCGTACTCCATGACGAAGTAGGGCCTGCCATCGGGGAGTTCGCCGATGTCGTAGACCTGCACGACCCGGTTCGAATCGGCCTTGCGCAGCAGCCGGGCCTCGGAGAGGAACCGCTCCCGGATGTCCAGGCGGTCGATCCAGTTCTCGGAGAGCACCTTGACCGCGACGCTCGCGTCGAGGACGTCGTCGTGGGCGAGCCAGACCACGCCGAAACCACCGGCGCCCAGGCGCCGCTCCAGACGGTAGCGGCCGATCCGCTCCACGGAGTGCATGCGACTATCATGCCTGGCCTCCGATCGACACCGAGGGGAGCGCCCGGTGCAGGAACAGGCCGAGACCGAGGAGTTGGCCCTGCGGGCGGCGGCCGGTGACGGGGCGGCACTCGACGTGCTGCTCCAGCGGATCCGGCCCGAGGCCGTGCGGCGGTGCGGACGCTTTCTGCCCTGCCGCGAGGACGCCGAGGAGGCGGCCCAGGACGTCCTGCTCCAAGTGGCCCGGAGGATCACCACGTTCGAGGGCCGCAGCCGCTTCAGCACCTGGCTCCACACGGTGGTCGCCAACTGCGCCCGGCAGAAGTACCGCGAGTTGAAGCGCCGCGCGGCCGAGCGGCCCGAGGAGATCGACGCCGGCCGGTACGCCGATCCGCGCACCACGAGTGTCATCGCGGGTTCCCGGATCGACCTCCTGGAGGCGCTGGAACGACTGGAGCGCGAACATCCGCATCTAGTCGCCCCGTTGGTCTACCGCGACATCTGTCAGCTGGAGTACGCGGAGGCCGCCGAGCGCGTCGGTGTGCCGCTCGGCACGCTCAAGTCCCGTCTGTACGAGGCGCGCAGAAAGGTCAGACCCTGGCTGTCCGACGTCATCTGACGGTCGGGCCGGCGGTCGGTCTGTCGGTTCAGGTCCGTCGCGGCCCGCGCGCGGGGTGACCGCGTGCCGTGCCCGTGGCGTTCCGTCAAGTCGCTTTGCCAGTGCGCGAGTTGGGTGGAAGACCCGTCCCCGCCGGGTCCGGCGATCAGCGGGGACGGGTTCGGAGGCGTCCGGTCAGCGCCGGGTGTAGATGACGCCGATCTTGTCGACCTCGGTGCCCGAGCGGCCGTGGAAGCCGGCGATCTGCCCGCCGGTGGGCGCGGTGCGGGTCACGCAGTCCGACGTCGTCGTGCCGCCGGCCAGGCCGCGGCCGAGGTTCGTGGTGAACTTCGCGTAGAAGATCCGGGTGTGACTGTCCTTCACGCCCTGGCACAGCTGGACGGAGGTGATGTACTCACCGCTGCCCAGGGTCAGCGAGGCGGCGGTGCCGCCCGTGCCGCCGTGCGCGAGCGTCGTGCCATCGCTCAGGGTCAGCCCCATCCGGTCGACCCGCGCGCCGCTGCTCAGTGAGACGGTGGTCGCGCGGGCGCCGGCCGGCACTTTGGCGATGTCGTTGAAGTGGTCGCCGTGCGGCCCGCCGAACTGGTCGCTGAGCTGGAAGTCCGGGTTCCGTGACCAGCTGAACGCGGCGGTGATCGGGTCGTGGTCGGAGAGCATCAGGCCGTCGGTGGTCAGGAAGCGCGCGTGCTCGTTGCCGTAGCCGGTGGCGTCGAGCGTGACGAGCTTGCTGCCGCGGTAGAGGATCTTGTCGACGACCTCACAGGTGTCGGGCACGGTGGCGCCGCTCTGATCGCAGACGAGCGCGTCGCTTCCCTTGGCCGGCGGGGTGCCGCCGCGGACGAGCCGGACCCAGGCGTCCGTCAGACCGTTGGCCGCGGCGAACTCCGCGATGGTGTCGCCGGAGCGGGTGTAGCGGGTGTTCGTGTCGCCCATGACGACGACGGCGTTGCCCGCCGAGTGCGTGCCGATGAAGGCGGTCAGTTGGTCGAGGTTGTCGGCGCGGGCGGCGAGATCGCCGTCGCTGGTGCCCGCGTTGGTGTGCACGTTGTAGAAGTCGACGTAGACACCCTCCGCGAGCCGTTCCCGCATGAAGGTGAAGCCCTTGGGGGTGAGACAGTCGCCGGAGTCGATCTGGCAGGCGTTCCAGCCGACCCGCTCGAAGTCGTCGGTGTCGTAGGAGATCTTCGAGAGGGTGTTGAGGCCGCTGCCGATGCCGGCGCCGCCGCTGGTGGGGGTGCGGTGGGGGTGCGCGGTGTCGGCCGCGTACAGGTTCGCGTGGTAGTTGAAGTCCTCCTCGACATGGACGATGTCGTAGGGGGCGATGCGCCCGCCGATCGTCGTGGTGCTGGACCCGCGGGGTGTCGGCGCGCTGGAGATGCCGTCGGGCAGCCCGGCGACGTTGTAGGTGAGCACGCTGAAGGTGCCCGAGTCGGCGGCCGCGGCGGGGGGCGCGGCCGCGGTGAGGCCGCCGAGGACGGCGGCTGCGGCGGCCGCAGTGGCGAGAAGTCTGCGGAGAGGGGACATGGGGGTGTCTCCTGAGGACGAAGGGGCGTCAGAAGCCGACGGAGAAGGTGGCGTCGGCCTTGTCGGTGGAGGTGGAGATCGGGTCGATGCGCAGCACGTAGTCCGCGTGCCTGAGGTAGCGGTCCGGGTGGCTGGAGGAGCGGAAGGACGACCACGACGTGTCGGCCAGACCCGCCGTCCGGTAGAAGGTGGCGTCCTGCGCGAAGGCCGTGGTCCCGTCGTTGACGGCGAGCGTCATCTGGTAGTTGCTCTGCCGCAAGTAGCGCGTCGGGTAGTTGACCGAGCGGAACGAGACGCCCGCCGTGTCGGCGAGTCCGGGCACCAGCGTCCACTGCGCGTCCGCGTACGGGTCGAAGGGATACTCGTCGATCCGGCCGACGTAGTCGGAGTGCCGGACGTAACGCGCCGGATAGTTGTAGGACTTGAGCCGGTTCCAGGCGGGAGCGCCCCACTTCGCGAGGAGGTTGTCGTACTCCGTGGTGGTGATCGGCTGGATGCTCCCGTGCTTGGAGTTGAGCGGCTGTGTGTAGAGCCGCTGGTCGACCGGGGTCCAGGTGCCGCTCGCGAGGTCGGCGGACCGCCAGGCGTAGAACACGCCGTTCGGTGTGTAGGTGTCTCCCCAGAGGAACCAGATCCCCGTGGACTGGGACTTGACGAGGATCGGGGCCTCGGTGCCGCCGTGCGCGACCGGCGTGCTGAACACGGTGAAGCTGCCGGGGTTCAGGGACGACGACCTGGCGCCCACCAGGGTCTGGTCCTTCTTGAAGTACAGGTAGTTGACGCCGCCGACGCCTACGGCGAGATCGCCGTCGATGACGTCGTAGCCGGGGTCGAAGAAGACCTGCGCCGCCGACGCCGTCACGAAGTCGGTCGTGTAGTTGACCATGATGACGTTGTGGCCGCTGGAGTCGACGGCGGAGTAGATGATCCCGTACTGGCCGCGGCCCGCGTCCCAGTACGCCTCGGGCGCCCAGCTGTGGGTGGCCATGTCGTGCAGTCTCAGCCGGCGGTAGCCGCTGAAGGACCGCAGATCGGCCGAGTCCCAGACGTGGATGTACTGGCTCTGCAGACTCCAGTCGGTGCCCTTGAGGTCGGTGGCGATCACGACGAACGTGCCGTTCTGCTTGCGCAGGACGAAGGGGTCGCGCAGACCGCCGGTGCCGCCCGTCGGTGTCACGACGGGCTTGTTCTGGTTCAGCGGCGTCCACTGGAGGGAGTCGGTGCTCACGGCCAGATGCAGGCCGTAGTCCGCTCCGCCGAAGTTCGGTGACTCGGTGAAGTAGCCCATCACATAGGCGGTTCCGGCCGCGGCGCGGGCGGCCGGGGAGCCGAGGGCGACGGCGGCGGTGAGGCCTGCCATCGCCCCCAGAGCGACGCGCCGGGACGGCTGAAGGGGACGGTCGTTCATGGCGGTCTCCTCGTTGCTCGTACGGGGGTCAGGCCCAGGCCGTGACGGGGGCGAAGGAGCTGTCCTGGCGGAAGAGGGCGGTGCCGTCGGCGATGTCCATGCGCAGCTGGTAGTTGTAGTGGCGCAGGTAGTGGCCCGGGTAGTTGTACGACTCGAAGCGCAGGGAACCGCTCGACGTGCCCGTCCGGGCGATGAACGTGGCGTCCTTGGCGAACGTCGCCGTCCCGTCGTTCGCGTCGAAACGGCCGCGGAAGTCGTAGTGCCGCAGATAGTTGCCGGCCGCGTCCCGGAAGGAGCAGCCGTTCGGGTCGGCGAGGCCCGCCACGACGGTGAAGGTGGACGCCTGCTTCTCGGCGGCGGTGCTGGAGGCGGTCACCACGGGGAGGTTGAGCAGCGCGGACTGCTCCTGCCAGTAGCGGGTGGTGTAGTTGCCCGACCGGAAGGACCGGGTGACGCCGGTGGCCAGGGCGGTCCCGCCGGAGACCGTCTCCTTGATCACGGTGAAGTGGCGTGCGGTGCCGGAGATTCCCGGCAGCTTCTTCGGCGCGCTCCAGGTGGCGAACGTGTCGTAGCTGTCGCTGCTGTAGTAACTGCCGTCGCCGTAACCGTCGAAGAAGATCCGCCATCCGCCGTTGTCGAGCTGGATCAGCGCCGGCCCTTCACGGGTGCCGCCCCAGCCGGCCCAGTCGCCGGTCCGCCGGATCGTGTACGGGCCGGTGAGGGCGGAGGCGGTCGCGTACTCGATGTACTTCGTCGTCTCGTTCTTGGTGAACGCGTGGTAGGTGGATCCGGTCTTCACGACGAAGGTGTCGATGTGGTTCGCGCCGATGCCGGTGAGCGCTGTCGGTGCACTCCACGCGGTCAGTGCCGAGTTGGTGGCCTTCAGCAGATAGGGCGTGAAGATCCACTCGTCGCTGGTGAGCGAGCAGGACACGATGATGCCGACGCTGCCGTCGCTGTCCACGAACCATTCGGGCGCCCAGGCCCGCGACAGACCCGCGACCGGGACCGTGTAGTCGTACAGGAAGCTCCAGTTGACCCGGTCGGCGCTGCGGGCGAAGCCGATGGTCGTGCTGACGTCCTGCCAGGTGTGCGTGGTGTAGGTGACGTAGTAGTAGCCGTCGGTGTGCTTGAACACGCTGGCGTCGCGGATCCGGTTGCTCGGCGGCGTGTACGCGGACGCCTTCAGCAGCCGGAAGTCGGTCGCGTCGTCCGACTCGTAGACGTTGACGGTGCCGTCGTCGCTGTTGAGGAACGGCACGATGGTGTAGCGGGTGGCGTAGCCGCGGGCGGGTGCCGCGGCGGCGGCGGCGGTGCCGAGCGGCCCGGGCAGCTCGCCCAGGGCGAGAGCGACCGCGGGCAGGGCGGCCAGTGCGCGGAGCAGGCTCCGGCGGGACGGCCGCGGTGGGTGCGGCGCGGTGTCGGGTGTGGTCATGTGCGGCTCTCCTCGGATCGGTCACGGGGCCGGCGAGAGGGGGTTCACCAAGATGGGAGGGGGGTTCACCTGGACCTCCGCATGCCGAAGAGCGGGGCGGTGGTGTCCCTCCGCCACCCCTCTCCTGTTCGAAATACCGAATGCTGTGCGACATGCTGTGCGAGGCATTACGGTAAGGGCTTGCTGGGTGGTGTGAACAGGGCCTGTCGAGGCGGAAGTTGAGCGCGTTCTCGCGCGGGGCCGGGCCTGTGACACGAACCGCTGTCGGTGTGCTGTCGGTGCCGCTGTCTAGGCTGGTTCGCGTGAAGGAACAGAGCAGCAGGCCACTTGCCGTGTTCGACCTGGACGGCACGCTCGCGGACACCGCGCACCGACAGCGGTTTCTGGAGCGTGAGCCGCGTGACTGGGACGCGTTCTTCGCCGCGGCGCCCGAGGACCCGCCGCTCGCGGAGGGTGTCGCGCTGGCGCTGGACGGCGCGCGGGAGTGCGAGGTGGTCTATCTGACCGGCCGTCCCGAGCGCTGTCGGCGTGCCACCGTGGACTGGCTGGCCGCCCAGGGTCTGCCCGAGGGGCGCATCTGGATGCGGCGCAACGACGACCGCAGGCCCGCCCGCCGCACCAAACTGGAGATCCTTCGCCGATTGGCCCGCGACCGGGAGATCCGGGTCCTCGTCGACGACGACGAACTCGTCTGCGAGGACGCGGAGCGGGCCGGCTTCACGGTCGTACGGGCACGATGGGCGGCCACGTCGGCGGCACTGAAGGACGCGCAGGAGCGGGAGGGGCGGACCTGAGGGGGTTCTCGGCGGGTGCGGGACCCGGGGGAGAGGGTCGTGTCAGTCGGCGTCCTCCAGCCGGAAGCCGAGCTTCAGGCCGACCTGGTAGTGCTCGATCTGCCCGTTCTCGATCTGGCCCCTGACCTGCGTGACCTCGAACCAGTCGAGGTTGCGCAGGGTCTGTGAGGCCCGGGTGATCCCATTGCGAATGGCCTGGTCGACGCCTTCATGGGAGGTCCCGACGATCTCGGTGACCCGGTAGGTGTGGTCGGACATGCGGCTGCTCCTCTCCGCCGTGGCGCGAGTGCCAGGCGTCATTCCACGGTGCCCCACCGCGAGGCGCTCCGCGAGACGGCGGGGGTGGCCCGGGTGACGGGGGCCCTTGACGGAGCCGATTGGTCCATACCAAACTCCAGACACCCGTGCGAGTGACCGGCTCGTCCCCCCATGTCGGGCCCCTTGCCCCTGTCCGCAAGACAGAACAGGACCCCTCGTGAAACGTCGCCTCCTCGCCGTTGTCTGCGTCACGGCCTCCCTGCTCACCGCCTGCGGCGCACTGCCGGGCAGTGGCGCGCAGCGGCGGACCGTCACGGTGTGGCTGATGAAGGACAGCGCCTCCAAGGAATTCCTCAAGCGGTTCACCGAGGACTTCGAGGAGCGGCACGGCGACCTCCGGCTCGACATCCGCATCCAGCAGTGGACCGGGATCGGCGAGAAGGTCCAGGCGGCCCTGAAGGCGGAGGGTGAGGCCGTGCCCGATGTCATCGAGGTCGGCAACACCCAGGTCGCGCAGTACGTCGACGGGGGCGGTCTGAGCGACCTGACCCTCGAGTCGATGCGCGACTGGGGCATGAACGACTGGCTGCCGGGCCTCGCCGCCCCCGGACGGATCGACATCGGCCAGTTCGGCATCCCCTGGTACGCCGCCAACCGCGTCGTCATCTACCGCAAGGACCTGTTCGCCGGGGCCGGCATCAAGCAGCCGCCGAAGACCCGCGAGCAGTGGCTCGCGGACACCGAGCGGCTCAACACCGGTGGAAACCAAGGCATTTACCTGGCCGGTCAGGACTGGTACACCCTCTCCGGATTCATCTGGGACGAGGGCGGCGAGCTCGCCGAGGAGTCGAGTTCCGGACACTGGGAGGGCGCGCTGGGGACACCGGCCGCCCTGCGCGGCATGGACTTCTACCGGCGCCTTCAGGCGCTCGGCCATGGGCCCGTGGACGCCGACGAGGAACACCCGCCGCAGTCGGGGGTGTTCGCGAAGGGCCGGGTCGCGCAGATCGTGGCCGTGCCCGGACTCGTCCAGGCCATCGAGCGGACGAACCCGGACCTCAAGGGCAAGCTGGGCTTCTTCCCGGTCCCCGGCAAGACGGCCGCGGCGCCCGGCGCGGTCTTCACCGGCGGGTCCGACCTCGTGGTGCCCAAGAACACCGACGACCGCGCCGGCGCCACCGCCGTCGTCTCCGCCCTCGTCGGCGCCAAGTGGCAGACGGAGCTGGCCCGGACGATGAACTACGTGCCCAACAAGACGAAACTCGCCGACGCCGTGTCGGGGGGGGGCCGGGGGGGCGGCCAGGCGGCGGGGGGCGCCCACCGCCCGGGCCCCCCCCCCCCCCCCCCCGGGGGCCCCCGCCCGG
>NZ_JBHWVI010000230.1:0-13889 GCF_042737005.1 Streptomyces sp. NPDC060027 | reverse complement strand
TCCTCGTACTGGATGTACTTGGGCTTTCGGCCGGTGCGGCGAGAGTGCGTGCCGGGAGTCGCGACGGGGCGAACGTTGCCTGTCGCGGCACTAGGCGCCGGTGGCGCCGGGGACGTCGACGCGGGTCCGACCGGCCCGACTGCGAGTACCGGCCCGACTGCGGGCACCGGCTCGGCCGTTGCTCTCGGGGCGGCCGGGCCACGGCCCGAAGTGGTGCTGACCTGGGCGGCGGTGGCGGGCTGAGTGTGTAGGGTGCATCCGGAGACAATGCGAGGGTAGGCTAACCTAACCTCGTGTTGGTCGACAGTCCTCCTGAACAGCGCGCGGAGACCGCTCCCGCGCCCCCGAACCGCCGGGCGATACGGACCCTTGGGCTCCTCGTCTCGGTGGGTGTCCTGCTGCTCGTCGCGGTGGCGAGCATCGCGATCGGGGCGAAAGCGCTGCCCTTGGACCAGGTGTGGCACGGCCTGTTCCACGACTCGGGGACGTACTCCGACGTCGTGGTCGGTGACCGGATCTCCCGCACCGTCCTCGGACTGCTGGTCGGCGCCGCGCTCGGGCTGTCCGGCGCCGTCCTTCAGGCGCTCACCCGCAATCCGCTGGCCGATCCCGGTCTGCTCGGCATCAACGCGGGCGCGTCCGCCGCGGTCGTCACCGCGATCACCTACTTCGGTGTCACCTCGCTGAGCGGCTACGTCTGGTTCGCCTTCGTCGGAGCGGCTGCGGTCGGCGCGCTGGTCTGGTTCCTGGGCGGCAGCCGGGGTGCGACGCCGGTGCGGCTCGCGCTGGCCGGAACCGCCATCAGCGCCGCGCTGTACGGCTATCTGCAGGCCGTGATGATCATGGATAACGCGGCGCTGGGCAAGATGCGCTTCTGGACGGTCGGTTCGCTCGCCTCGGCGACCGACTCGACGATCGAACAGGTGGCCCCCTTCCTCGCCGTCGGCACCCTTCTCGCGCTGGCGCTCGCCCGGCCCCTGAACGCCGTGGCCATGGGCGACGACACCGCCCGCGCGCTCGGCGCCAACCTGAATCGCACCCGAGCGCTGTCCATGGCCGCCGCGACCGTGCTGTGCGGGGCCGCGACCGCCGCCTGCGGACCGATCGTGTTCGTCGGGCTGATGGTCCCGCACGTGGTCCGGTCCTTCACCGGTCCCGACCTGCGGTGGATCCTCCCGTACGCCACCGTCCTGTCGCCCGTGCTGCTGCTCGGCGCCGATGTTCTCGGGCGCATGATCGCCCGGCCGGCGGAGCTTCAGGTCGGCATCGTCACCGCGATCCTCGGCGGTCCGGTCTTCATCTTTCTCGTACGGCGACGGAGGACGGCGCAGCTGTGACGACCCCACGTATCCGAAGTGTCCGCGCGCCACGTGGCCGGACCCTTCCCACGCGCCGCCTGCGGGCCGTCCGCACGGGTGGCGGACTGTCCGTCCGCCTCGACGTCCGGACGTTCGTCGTGGTCGTGCTGCTGCTGGTGGCCGCGGCCACAGCGGGCGTGGTGCTCATCGGCACCGGCGACTTCCCGATCCCGGCCGGCGACGTGCTCAAGACCCTGGCCGGCAACGGCAGCGCGAGCCAGGAGTTCATCGTCAACGACCTGCGGCTGCCCCGTGTTCTCGTCGGGCTGCTCGTGGGGGCCTCGCTCGGACTGGGCGGAGCGCTCTTCCAGTCCATCTCCCGCAATCCGCTGGGCAGCCCGGACGTGCTCGGGCTCGGACAGGGTTCCACGGCCGGCGCCCTCATCATGATCGTGCTGTTCTCGGGCAGCGCGACCGAGGTCGCCCTCGGCGCGCTCGTCGGCGGACTCGTGACCGGGCTCGCCATCTATCTGCTCGCGTGGAAGCGGGGAGTGCACGGCTATCGGCTGGTCCTGGTCGGCATCGGTGTCTCCGCGATCGTCACGGCGGTCAACGGCTATCTGCTCACCAAGGCCGACATCGTCGACGCGACCCGCGCCGTCGTCTGGATGACCGGCTCCCTCAACGGCCGCGACTGGGCGCAGGTCTGGCCGCTGCTCATCATGTGCGCCGTCCTCGTCCCGCTCGTCCTCGGCAACGCGCGCGGACTGCGGATGATGGAGATGGGCGACGACGTGTCGTACGCCCTCGGTGTGCGCGTCGAGCGGACCCGGCTGCTGCTGATGGTGGCCGCCGTCCTGCTCACCGCCGGTGCCACGGCCGCCGCGGGACCGGTCGGTTTCGTGGCGCTCACCTCGCCGCAGCTGGCCCGGCGGCTCACCCGGTCGCCCGGGCCGAACCTGGTGCCGTCGATGTGCATGGGCGCGACCCTGCTCGTCGTCGCGGACTGGGCCTCGCAGCGGGCCTTCGGCGCCGACCAGCTGCCCGTCGGCGTCGTGACCGGAGTCCTCGGCGGCGTCTATCTGCTGTGGCTGCTGGTCACCGAGCGCAAGGCGGGCCGGATATGAGCGGCCCGGCGAACCCGGCCGTGAGCGGCGCGAAGAACGCGGCGCGTGCGAACGACCAGGCGTACGAGAACATCCAGAGGAGCACTGTGAACCGCCTGTCCGCCGACAACGTCACCCTCGGCTACGACCAGCGCGTCATCGCGGAAAAGCTGTCGGTGGAGATTCCCGACAACTCCTTCACGGTGATCGTCGGTCCGAACGCCTGCGGCAAGTCCACGCTGCTGCGCGCCCTCTCACGCATGCTGAAGCCCTCCGAGGGGCGCGTGCTGCTCGACGGACAGGCCATCCAGTCGATGCCCGCGAAGAAGGTGGCGCGCACCCTCGGGCTGCTGCCGCAGTCGTCGATCGCGCCGGACGGGATCACGGTCGGCGACCTGGTCGGCCGGGGCCGTTACCCGCACCAGGGCCTGCTGCGCCAGTGGTCGGCGGAGGACGAGCGGGTGGTCCAGGAGTCGATGGCCTCGACCGGTGTCGCCGACCTGGCCGATCGCTATGTCGACGAATTGTCGGGCGGTCAGCGCCAGCGGGTGTGGATCGCGATGGCGCTCGCGCAGCAGACCCCGCTGCTCCTCCTGGACGAGCCGACGACCTACCTCGACATCCAGCACCAGATCGACGTCCTCGACCTGTGTGCCGAGCTGCACGAGACGCGGGGCCGCACCCTGGTCGCCGTGCTGCACGATCTCAACCACGCGGCCCGCTACGCCACCCATCTGATCGCCCTGCGCGGCGGCGAGGTCATCGCCGAGGGCGCGCCGAACGACATCGTCACGGCCGCTCTGGTCGAGGAGGTCTTCGGGCTGCGCTGCCAGGTCATCGACGACCCGGAGACGGGGACACCGCTCGTGGTGCCCGCGGCACGCAGGGCACGGGTCCGCGCCGTCGCGGCCGCTACAGAAGGGTCCTGAGCCGGAACAGGTCGCGCAGGCTCGCCTCCAGCTTCACCCGGCCCGAGCCCCAGGCCTTCGCGAAGTTCAGTTCGCCGTTCACCATCGACACCAGGTCGTCGCCCTTCATGGTGAGACGGATCTGGGCCTTGTCGGGGGGCGGGCCCTGGAGCGTGTCGAGCACCTCGATCCGGCCGTCCTTGAGGCGGCCCACGAAGGTGGTGTCCAGGTCGGTGATACGGCAGCTCAGCGAGCGGTCCAGGGCCGCAGCAGTGCGTACGTCCCTCTCGGCGCTCGCCATGTTGTCCGAAAGCTTGTCGAGTGCGGTGCGGCACTCCTCAATCGTCGCCATCGTGATCGACGGTACCGCAGCCCTTCGCGGTAGCGTCGGGGCATGAGCGACTCAGTTCCCGAGGGAGAGGTCCCGCGGGCCGTGCCGGCGGCGGAACCCGGCGTGCCCGCCGAAGCGGGACCGGAACCCGCGTACGACCCCGCGGCACCGGCCCCGCTGAACGTCCCGCGGGTCCCCACGGGCAACGCCGACGTCGACGCCCGGCTCGACCGGCTGGCCGACGCCGACCACCTCGCCACGGACGGACACGTCGAGGTGTACGAGGATGTGCACCGGGGGCTGCGCGACGAGCTCACCGCGCTGGACGTCCGCCAGGGACCTCCGGCTCCGGCCCTTCCCCGGCCTCCGCTGGGTGGTGCCCCCCATCCGACAGCCGGCCCTCAATGAGATCCTTCGGGGCAACCCGGAGATCCTCCGGGGGCACCGCCTTCCATCGCCGTACGACCGCAGGAGCTGAACCGAACGTGGCAGGAGTGGCACGCCGCCGCCTCGACGCCGAGCTGGTCCGCCGGAAGCTCGCCCGATCGCGCGAGCACGCCGGACAGCTGATCGCCGCGGGCAGGGTCAGCGTGGGCAAGACCCTCGCGACCAAGCCCGCCACGCAGGTCGAGACCGCCGCGGCGATCGTGGTCAGCAAGGACGACAGCGACCCCGACTACGTCTCGCGCGGTGGACACAAGCTCGCCGGAGCCCTCGCCGCCTTCGTGCCCGAGGGGCTGAAGGTCGAGGGGCGGCGGGCGCTGGACGCCGGCGCGTCCACCGGCGGCTTCACCGACGTCCTGCTGCGCGCGGGCGTCTCCCACGTCGTCGCCGTCGACGTCGGTTACGGACAACTCGCCTGGTCTCTTCAGAGCGATGAACGCGTCACCGTCAAGGACCGTACGAACGTACGCGAGTTGACGTTGGAGGCGATCGATGGGGAGCCCGTGGACCTTGTTGTCGGGGATCTGTCCTTCATCCCGCTCGGACTGGTGCTGCCCGCCCTTGTGCGGTGCGCGGCGCCGGATGCCGATCTGGTGATGATGGTCAAGCCACAGTTCGAGGTGGGGAAGGACCGGCTGGGCAGCGGCGGTGTCGTGCGCAGCCCGGAGCTGCGTGCCGAGGCCGTGCGCGGCGTGGCGGAGCGAGCCCGCGAGCTGGGGCTCGGAGTGAAGGGCGTGACCGCAAGTCCGTTGCCCGGACCCTCGGGCAATGTCGAGTACTTTCTGTGGCTGCGTGCCGGGGCACCCGAACTCGACCCGGCCGACGTTGACCGTGCAGTGGCGGAGGGGCCGCGTTGACACAGACCCGAGCTCGTACTGTTTTTCTGCTGGCCCACACCGGGCGGCCGGCAGCCATCCGCAGCGCCGAGCTGGTTGTCCAGGGGCTGCTGCGCTCAGGGATCGGCGTACGGGTCCTCGCGGCCGAGGCGGCCGATCTGCCTCTGTCGGACGAGGTGGAGCTGGTCCAGGAGGCGACTCCGCAGTGCCTCGACGGCTGCGAGCTCCTCATCGTCCTGGGCGGTGACGGCACGCTGCTGCGCGGCGCCGAGTTCGCCCGGGCCTCCGGGGTGCCGATGCTCGGCGTCAACCTCGGACGGGTCGGCTTCCTCGCCGAGGCCGAGCGCGATGACCTGGACAAGGTCGTCGACCGGGTCGTCACCAAGGCGTACGAGGTCGAGGAACGCATGACCGTCGATGTGGTCGTGCACCGCAACGGCGACATCGTGCACACCGACTGGGCGCTGAACGAGGCGGCCGTGCAGAAGATGTCCGCCGAGAAGCTTCTCGAAGTGGTGCTGGAGATCGACGGTCGGCCCGTCACCGGGTTCGGCTGCGATGGGATCGTCTGCGCGACCCCGACCGGGTCGACGGCGTACGCCTTCTCCGCGGGCGGGCCCGTGGTCTGGCCCGAGGTCGAGGCGCTGCTGATGGTGCCGATCAGCGCGCACGCCCTGTTCGCCAAGCCGCTGGTCACCTCACCGGACTCGGTGCTCGCCGTCGAGGTGCTGCCGCACGTTCCGCCGGGCGTGCTGTGGTGCGACGGGCGGCGGTCAGTCGAGCTGCCGCCCGGCGCGCGGGTCGAGGTGCGGCGCGGGGCCGTGCCCGTGCGGCTGGCCCGGCTGCACCACGCGTCCTTCACCGACCGGCTCGTGGCCAAGTTCGCGCTGCCGGTCTCCGGGTGGCGCGGGGCGCCGCACTAGTCGTGCGCCCGGCCCCGGGTTCCGCCCGGGTGCCGGGCCGCCCGGCGCGGGCGGTGACCGACGCGCCCGGTCACGCCTCCACGGCCGACACCTCCACGGCCCACACCTCCACGGCTCACACCTCCATGGTTCACTCCGCCACGGTGGGGCCGACCGGTCGACCTCCGCGCGCTCGGGGAGAACCGGCGAACGAAACCACCCCCGGAAGGTAACGCTCGGTTCTCTTTGCGGGGGGCGGCGTCGCACGGGGCTGGGAAAACCTCGTATGGTCGGGGGCGTGTTGGAGGAGATGCGGATACGGTCGCTCGGAGTCATCGACGACGCGGTCGTCGAGCTGTCACCCGGCTTCACCGCCGTGACCGGTGAGACCGGTGCGGGCAAGACGATGGTGGTCACCAGCCTCGGGCTGCTGCTGGGCGGGCGCGCGGACCCGGCCCTCGTACGGATCGGCGCCAAGAGCGCGGTCGTGGAGGGGCGGATCACCGTACCCGCGGGCGGGACGGCCTTCGTACGGGCGGAGGAGGCCGGCGCCGAGCTCGACGACGGCGCGCTGCTGATCAGCCGTACCGTTTCGGCGGAGGGGCGCTCACGGGCCCATCTGGGCGGGCGGTCGGTGCCGGTGGGCGTGCTCGCCGAACTCGCCGACGAGCTCGTCGCCGTGCACGGCCAGACCGACCAGCAGGGGCTGCTCAAGCTGTCCCGGCAGCGGCAGGCCCTGGACCGGTACGCGGGTGACGCGGTCGCCGTGCCGCTCGCCAAGTACGCGGGCGCCCACCGCCGGCTGCGGGCCATCTCGGCCGAGCTGGACGAGATCACCACGCGTGCCCGGGAACGGGCCCAGGAAGCCGACATGCTGCGCTTCGGACTCGACGAGGTCGCGGCGGTGGAGCCGCGCGCGGGCGAGGACGTGGAGCTGGCGGCGGAGGCGGAGCGGCTCGGCCACGCGGAGGCGCTGGCATCGGCCGCCACGGCCGCGCACGCGGCGCTGGCGGGCAATCCCGAGGACCCGGAAGGCATCGACGCGGCCACGCTCGTCGCGGGCGCTCACCGGGCGCTTGAGGCCGTACGGTCGCACGACTCGGCCCTCGCCACGCTGTCCGGGCGGATCGGGGAGATCGCCATCCTGCTCGGCGACGTGGCCGGGGAACTCGCGGGCTACGCCGACGACCTCGACGCCGACCCGCTGCGGCTGTCGGCCGTCGAGGAGCGCCGGGCCGCACTCACGCAGCTGACCCGGAAGTACGGCCAGGACATCGACGCCGTGCTCGCCTGGGCCGAGCGGAGCACCGCGCGGCTCACCGAACTCGACGGCGACGACGACCGGCTCGACGAGCTCACCGCCGAGCGGGACGCGCTGCGTGCCGAACTGGGCGGGCTCGCGCAGGCGTTGACGGACGCCCGGACGGAGGCGGCCGAGCGGTTCGCCGCCGCCGTGACCGCCGAGCTGGCCTCGCTCGCCATGCCGCACGCGCGCGTGTCCTTCGAGATCCGGCAGACCGACGACCCGGAGGGGGTGGAGGTCGGCGGACGCACGGTGGCCTACGGCCCGGCCGGTGTCGACGAGGTGGAGCTGCTGCTCGCCCCGCACCCCGGAGCGCCGCCGCGGCCCATCGCCAAGGGGGCGTCGGGCGGTGAACTCTCGCGGGTGATGCTCGCGGTGGAGGTCGTCTTCGCGGGGACGGACCCCGTGCCGACGTATCTCTTCGACGAGGTCGACGCCGGGGTCGGCGGCAAGGCCGCGGTCGAGATCGGGCGACGGCTGGCGCGGCTCGCCAGGACCGCGCAGGTCGTGGTCGTGACGCATCTGCCGCAGGTGGCCGCGTTCGCCGACCGGCAGCTGCTGGTCGAGAAGACGAACGACGGGTCGGTGACCCGGTCCGGCGTGAAGGTGCTGGAGGGCGAGGAGCGGATCCGCGAGCTGTCCCGGATGCTCGCCGGCCAGGAGGACTCCGAGACGGCCCGCGCCCACGCGGAGGAACTGCTGGCGACTGCACGCTCCGACGGTTAGCGGGGCGGTCCGCCACTCCGTGGGGCGGGCGTTGCAACACTCCGTGGGGCGGGCCTTGCACGACTCCAAGGGTCGGGCCGTCTCCCTGCTCCGGCGGGCGGGCCTTCCGCCTCTCCGGCCGGTGGGCCCTGCCCCAGTGCGGCGGGCGGCACCCCGTCGCCCTGTGGGCCGGGGCGGCCGGCTCCGTACCTTCGGGCCCCGCCCGGTCCGCGGCCCCGCTCCGACGGGGCGCGGTGCGGGGTTGGCCGTGGACGGACGAGTTCCTGCGGCCGTTCGGGCCCCCGGGGCTGGCGCAGTCCGCTTCGGTAGGGGCGCCCCGGATTGCGTGCGCGAGTCCCCTCCCGCGACCGCTCCCACTGCGAGGCGCATCCGCCTCTAGGGTGATCGCATGGTCATGCGTATGGGGCGGAGTCTCGGATTCGGTACCGCTGCCGCGGTCACGCGCGCGTGCTTCGTGGCCCTGCGCTCCGATCCACCGGGCGGCCCCGCCCCTTGGAGCCGCGTCAACTACGCCGGGCGCACCGTCGGGCTCTACCCGGGCCCCGCGACCGCCCTGGGCTCGGCGTTCGGAGCGGCACGGGTCCACCCCGCCGCCGCGGCGGCCGTCGCGGTCGCCGGTGCCTGCGGCGCGTACGACGATGCCGCCGGTGCGGATGACCCGCGCCGGGGGTTCCGGGCACACCTGGGGGCCCTGCGCGGCGGCGAAGTGACCAGCGGGGCGGTCAAGTTGTTCGGGATCGCGACGGCGGGGCTGGTGGCCGGGGCGGTGCTCAAGGAGCGACCTGTCGACAAGGTGCTCGCGGGCGTCGTGATCGCCGGTACCGCGCACTTCGTCAACCTGGTCGATGTGCGGCCGGGGCGGGCCGCCGGTGCCGTCCTCGCACTGGGCGCACCCGGATTGCTGCGCGGTGGGCGTGCGGGCCGGCTGTCCGCGGTGGCGATGGGGGCCGTCGCCGCCGTTATCGCCGACGACCTCGGCGAGCGCGCGATGATCGGTGACACGGGCGCGCACGCGCTGGGCGCGACACTGGGTACGGCCGTCGTCCTGGGCAACGGGAGGGCGGGGCTCGCCGCCCACGCGGCGGCGCTGGTGGCCGCGGCGGTCCTGGGGGAGAAGGTCAGCGAAGCGGCCAGGACGTTGGGGCGCGCCGGGGAGTGAGGGTGGCCGTGACGCGCCGGGGCCATGCGGGATGCGCCTCGCGCAGCGCGGATGCCTCATTGACGCCGGGAGGGCCGGCGCTGCGCGTGTGTCTCCTGGCCAGTGGTGTGGCTCGCCATGCGGGGGTGGTTCTTGGGGTTCGGAGCCGCTTGCGTGGAGCGGGTGGCTCCCGGGGGCCGGGGTGGCTCGCGATGTGCGGGCACCTCTTGGCTGCTGGAGTGGCTCGCGCGGGGCCGGTGACTCTTGGGTGGAGAGTGGCGCGCGGCGGGCTCGGGGCTCTTGGGGGTGGGGTGGCGCGCGATGTACGGGGGGTCAGAGGTGTGCCGGGTGGGTCCTGTTGTGGTTCGGGCCTCCCCAGAATGGCCTATTCCTCACTCGTGCGGGTGACCGTCGTCGCCGAGTTGCCCCGTCTGACGTGCCCTCGTCGCGATGGCGGTGCCGGAACGTCCGTGTGGCCTGGCATCCTTGGCGCAGTACGCGGTGCACGACGTCCGGTACACCCCCTCAGCCCGATCCTTCTGTACGTTTCTTTGCGACCGTCCGACGCCGACCCAGGAGCCCTGGCCACGTGAGTCACGTGAGCAGCCACTCACCGCACGGCCAGTCGCCGCTGCGCACCGTGCAGGTGCTCGGCGGCGGAAGCGCGGGCAGCAGCGCGCATGTGCGGTCGCTGGCCTCGGGTCTGGTCGCCCGGGGGGTACGGGTCACCGTGTGCTCTCCCTCCGAGGCGGATCGCGTGTACGGGTTCACCGGGGTGGGCGCGCACCACGTTCCCGTGCCCCGCAGCAGCGATCCCGCCTCCGTGTCCGCGCTCCGGGCGGCCTGCGCGGACGCCGATCTCGTGCACGCGCACGGGCTGCACGCGGCGCTGCGGGCGACCCTGGCCCTCAGCGGGCGGCGCGTTCCGCTCGTCGTCACCTGGCACACGCGCTCGGAGGCCGACGGTGCGCGGGCCCATGTGCTGCGACTCCTCGAGCGGCGGGTCGCCAGGGCCGCCGCCGTGGTGCTCGGGACCTCGTCCGACCTGGTGGACCGGGCCCGCAGCAGGGGAGCCCGCGACGCGCGGCTCGCCGCCGTCGCGCTTCCCGCGCCGCGCCCGCCCGTCGAGCCCGTGGAGCCCGACCGGTTCCGGCACAAGGCGCGGGCCGAACTCGGCTCGACCGACCGTCCGTTGCTCATGGCGGTCGGTTCGCTCGACCGGCACCGCGGCTACCACACCCTGCTCGACGCCGCGCGTGCGTGGTGCCGCCTCGATCCCGTGCCGCTGCTGGTCATCGCGGGGGAGGGGCCGCTGCGCGCCGTTCTCCAGCGCCGGATCGAGGACGAGGAACTGCCGGTCCGGCTCATCGGGCGGCGCGACGACATCACGGAGCTGCTCGCCGCCGCCGACCTCGCGCTGCTGCCGAGCAGATGGGAGTCCCGCTCGGTCCTGGTGCAGGAAGCCCTCCACGCGCGCGTGCCGCTCGTCGCCACCGCGGTCGGGGGCATCCCCGAAATGGTCGGCGACGCGGCCGAACTCGTCCCGTACGGGAACGCGAAGGCGCTCGCCGACGCCGTCGTACGACTGCTCGCCGACCCGGCGCGCCAGGAGACCCTGCGCGAGAAGGGTGCCTGGCAGGCCGCCACTTGGCCGACCGAGGACGAGACGGTCGCCCAAGTGCTGAGCGTCTACGACGAGTTGACCCAGCCCCGGCCGCTGGGCTGACCCGCGCACAAGCCGCCGGCTAGGAAACGTGCCTGCGCGCCCGCAGCGCCAGGCTCAACGCCAGTACCGTCTGCGGGTCGTCGAGGTCCGTGCCCAGCAACTCGCCGATCCTGGCGAGGCGGTTGTAGAGGGTCTGCCGGTTGAGATGCAGCTCGCGGGCGGTCTCCGCCTTGCGGCCCGCGTGCGCCAGGTACGTCTGCAGGGTGGGAAGCAACGGCGGCTTGGAGCGGTCGTCGTGGTCGCGGAGCGGGCCGATCGCGCGGTCCACGAAGGCGGCCAGGTCGGGGTGTTCGCGCAGCCGCCACAGCAGCAGGTCGATGTCCAGGCGGCGGGCGTCGTACCAGGGGCGGTCCGAGAGGCCCTGGGCCGCCGTCGCCGTCTCCGCCGCGTGCCGCAGGCCCGCCGACGCGGCCGCCCAGCCGCCCGCGACCCCGACCACCACCACCGGCGGCTGTGCTCCGGGCCGCTGCATGCCCGCCCGCTCCACACCGGCGCGCAGTGCCGCCGCGACGCGGTCCGCGACGGCCCCCCGTTCCGACTCCGAGCGCAGACCGAGCAGCAGCGGGACACGGCCCTCGACGGGACGTACGCCCAGCAGGACCGGAACACCCACCGACGCCAGCTCCTCGGCGACCGCGCGGGCCAGGACCGCCCAGCCGCCCCCGGGAGCGAGGCCGTCGGCGAGTCGCATCACGACCGGCAGAATCGGGCCGGTGCCGGGCTTGAAGCCGAGCACACGGGCCTGCGCGGGCGCGTCCTCGGCCTCGATACGGCCCTCGGCGAGGTCGGTGAGGAAGTCGCCGCGGCCCCGCGCGGCGAGTTCCTCCTCCTGGCGGGCCTGCATCAGTACGACGGCCAGGATGCCGGCGGCCCGCTCGGCGGCGATCCGGTGCACCGGGGCGACCGGGGCACCGACCGGCAGGAGAACCAGCCGGGCCCGTACGGAACCGGTGCCCGGGCCGCCCCCGGGCACGTCCACCAGAGTGGTCCCCGCGGGCGGCTCCTCCTTGTGCTGGCCGCGCAGCCCCTCCCAGACCTGCAGCGGGTCGGCGCCCGCGGAGCCGGCCCCGGCGGCGTACAGGAGCTGCCCGTCGGCCGTCTCCAGGAAGACCGGGTTGCCGCTGAAGTCGGCGAGAATGCGCAGGACCTGGGGGACTCCGCCGCCGCCGAGGAGGGCCTCGGTGCAGTGCCGGTGCACCTCCTCGGCCTGCTGGAGCAGCGCGTAGTGGCCGTTGACGATCTCGGTGTGGATCTCCTCCGTGACGGTCACGAAGGGCACCTCGCGGTGCAGCTGGACCAGCGGCAGACCGGTGGATCTCGCCGTCTCCACGAGCGCGGCGGGCAGCCGGGCGAAGCGTGGGCCGAGTTCCACGACGAGCGCCGCGATACCGCGCTCGGCGAGGGTGCGGACGAACGCGCGCTGTTCGGCCGGGCGGGTGCCGAGACCGTATCCCGTGGTCAGCAGCAGTTCACCGCCCTTGAGTAGCGAGGCGATGTTCGGTACCTCGCCCGCGTGCACCCAGCGCACGGTCCGGTGCAGCCGGTCGGCCCCCGCGATGATCTCCGGCAGCCCGCTGCGCAGCCCGGGCAGCTCAAGGGCCCGCCGCACGGTGATTCCGGCGCCTTGGGTGTCGTAACGGCTGTCCATGCAGCGGACGCTACCCGCGGACGGGTTCCGGAGGCATCTCCGGCCGGTGACGAGTGCCGCCGCGGGCGGCGCGTGCCGGGGAGCGCCGCGGTCAGGCGGCCGGTACCGGGGCGATGTTGTGGTTGAAGCGGAAGACGTTGTCCGGGTCGTACTCGGTCTTCACCGCGGCCAGCCGCCGGAGGTTCTCGGTGCCGAGGCCGGCCACCACGCGGTCCGCGCCCTCGTCCCCGATGAAGTTCAGATAGACCGCGCCGGTGCTCCACGGCTGGACATCGGCGCGGACTTTCCTGACCCAGTCGATGCACCGTTCGTCGTCGGCGGGGTCCTCCCAGACCCCGAAGGGGTGCACGGCCCAGGGCGCGTCCCGGTAGGGGACAGGGAAGCGGGACGGTCCGGCGGCGATCGCGCCGCCCTGGGGGAACAGCACGTGCTGGTTGCCCGTGGGGACGGGCATGGCGTCGCCGAGGGCGCAGAAGACGTCCACGAAGTCGTCGGGCGCGCCGGTCAGGTACTCCGCCGACCAGTAGTTCCGCATGCCGGGCGGGTCGTCGAGCATGCACTGGAAGTCTGCGTAGGGCAGGGCGGTGACGATCTCCACCTCGTGCGGCAGGGCCAGCAGCGGCTGGGCGACCTTGCGCAGGTCGTCCTCGCCGCCCGCGTACGCGACCAGCGCGCCGCACAGTCGCTTGCCGACCAGGTGCTCGGGTATGAACTCCTCGGGCGGGCCGGTCATATAGATGATTCCGCCGCTCACCTCAGGCGACCCGTTCTCGATGATCTCGCGGTAGATGCGGACCACGTCGGGGCCGGTGTCCGGCCGGTACAGCACCAGGGCGATCGAGAACTCGGGCAGCGGGTGGAGCTTGAGGGTCAGCGCCGTGGCGACGCCGAAGTTCCCGCCGCCGCCGTGCAGGGCCCAGAACAGCTCCGGGTTCTCCTGGTCGGTGGCACGCACCGGCGAACCGTCTGCGGTCACCAGCTCGACGCCGAGCAGATTGTCGGCGGCCAGGCCGAGGGACCGGTCCAGCCAGCCGCTGCCGCCGCCGAGGACGAAGCCGCCGACGCCGGTCGTCGAGACACGGCCGCCGGTGGTCGCGAGGCCGTACGGCTGCGTGGCCCGGTCGAGATGGCTCATCAGGGCTCCGCCCTCGACCCGTACGGTCTCGGAGCCGGGGTGGACGGTGACCGTGTGCATCCTGGTGAGGTCGATGACCAGGCCGCCGTCGTTGAGCGACATGCCGGAGACGCTGTGGCCGCCGCCGCGTACCGCGATCGGCAGATCCAGTTCACGCGCGAACCGCACGGCACGCATCACGTCGGC
This sequence comes from Streptomyces sp. NPDC060027, assembly GCF_042737005.1. NCBI lineage: Bacteria > Bacillati > Actinomycetota > Actinomycetes > Kitasatosporales > Streptomycetaceae > Streptomyces > Streptomyces sp. NPDC060027. The sequence continues at coordinate 202 of NZ_JBHWVI010000230.1, read as the reverse complement.
TTCGCCCTCGCACAGCGCGATCACGGCGGGCCGCCGGTCGATCATCGCGTTGAAGATCGTCCGGGCTTCGTCGTACCCCGGATCGTCGGGGGTGACCACGTCACCGGAGAGATCGGCGCGGAGCGCGGCAAGTGCCACGCCCGCCTTCGAAAGGGGAGCCATGGCAGCCGCCCCCTTCCATGAGGGGACAGGACTCCTTCCG
>NZ_JBHWVI010000229.1:0-14003 GCF_042737005.1 Streptomyces sp. NPDC060027 | reverse complement strand
CCAAGTACATCCAGTACGAGGACTTCCGGCCGGCACACCGAGAGCACGCACCGGGCGCCGCTCCTTGACGGGCAAACGTTGCCTGCCGCGGCACTCTAGCGTTGCGCGCCGAGGGGGTCCGCGGGATTGCGGAGCCCCTCGGCGGCGTCCGAGACCCGCTGGATGAGGTCGAAGAACAGCGTCTGCTCCTCGGCGGAGAGCGGGGCCAGGAAGACCTGGTTCATCCGCGCTGTACGGACGGTCAGTTTGCGGTGGGTGCGCAGTCCGTCGTCCGTGAGGCGGAGCAGGAAGCGCCGTCCGTCCTGGGGATCGCGCACCTTGTCCAGCAGAGCACGGCGCCCGAGCCGGCTGATGACCTCGGCGATGGTGGACCGGTCGAGCCCGACCCGCTCCCCCACCGTGCGCTGGTCGAGGCCGGGCTCGGCGACGAGCGCGTTCAGGACCGCGAACTGGGGCGAGGTGATCTCCTCGGAGACCATCGTGTTCCACAGCAGGTAGTGCGCCTGCTGCAGTCGCCGGGCCAGGTGCCCGGGGTGGGTGGAGAGGTCCACCGCGGCCATGTGCGCTCCTCGGGTCCGGGACGCGCATGCGCCCGCGCCGCACCAGGTCGAATTCGTTGGTGCACTGAACAATACCTGCCACGTCTGCGCTTGTCCCGGTGTACGGGACTCTCACCGATCTGGCCTTCATCAGAGGTATTGACGGACAGGAGCCAGGGTGGCAGCGTGTTGAGAACCTCGGAGAATTAATCAGTGCCCTGATTAATTTGATGCTGGACACGCGGGAGAGATGAGGCTTCACGGATGGACAAGGTGGTCGCCACGGCACTGGAGGCGGTGGCCGATGTACCGGACGGCGCGACACTGGCGGTCGGCGGATTCGGCCTCGGCGGTGTCCCGAACGTGCTGATCGAGGCCCTTCACACGCGCGGCGTCCAGGGGCTCGGGGTGGTCTCCAACAACTGCGGGGCCATGGGCTCGGGGCTCGCGATCCTGCTCGCCGCCGGGCGGATCGCCCGTGTCACCGGCTCGTACATCGGCGCGAACAAGGAGTTCGCCCGGCAGTACCTGGCCGGCGAGCTGGAGGTCGAGATGATCCCGCAGGGGACGCTGGCCGAGCGGCTGCGCGCGGGCGGTGCCGGGATTCCCGCCTTCTACACGCCCGCCGGAGTCGGCACGCTGGTCGCCGACGGCGGACTGCCGTGGCGGTACGACGGCCACGGCGGCGTCACGCTGGCCTCCCCGCCGAAGGAGGTGCGCGAGTTCGACGGCACCCCGTACGTGCTGGAGCACGGCATCCGCACCGACTTCGCCCTGGTACGGGCCGCGAAGGGCGACCGGCACGGCAACCTCGTGTTCAACAAGTCCTCCCGGAACTTCAACCCGCTCGCGGCGATGGCCGGCCGGGTGACGATCGCCGAGGTGGAGGAACTCGTGGAGCCGGGCGGGATCGATCCGGACGCGGTGCATCTGCCGGGCATCTTCGTGCAGCGCGTCGTGGCCCTGACTCCCGGGCAGGCGAGAGCCAAGATGATCGAGAAGCGGACGGTCTCGACGTCCGCGGCGGACGGAACGGTGAGCGAGTGATGGCCTGGAGCAGGGAAGAGATGGCCGCCCGTGCCGCGCGCGAGCTCACGGACGGCCAGTACGTGAACCTCGGCATCGGCCTGCCGACGCTGATCCCCAATCACCTCCCCGCGGGCGTCGAGGTGATCCTGGAGTCGGAGAACGGCATTCTGGGAACCGGCCCCTACCCGGCCGAGGACCAGGTCGACCCCGACCTCATCAACGCGGGCAAGGAGACCGTCACGGTCCTGCCGGGCGCCTCGTACTTCGACTCCTCGCTGTCCTTCGGGATGATCCGCGGCGGGCACATCGACGTCGCCGTGCTCGGCGCGATGCAGGTCTCGGCGGGCGGCGACCTCGCCAACTGGGCCGTCCCCGGCAAGATGATCACCGGCATCGGCGGCGCGATGGACCTCGTCCACGGGGCCCGTACGGTCATCGTGGTGATGACCCACACCGCCAAGGACGGCTCGCCCAAGATCCTTGGGGAGTGCGAGCTGCCGCTCACCGGGAAGGCGTGTGTGAACCGGATCATCACCGATCTGGGCGTCCTCGACGTCACCGACGGGGGACTCCTGCTGGTGGAGACCGCGCCGGGTGTCACAGCCGAGGAGATCAGGGCGAAGACCGCCGCCGAGGTCCGTGTCGTGGAGGAGATCCCGTCGTGAAGGACGTCTACATCGTCGATGCCGTCCGGACGCCGGTCGGCAAGTACAACGGCTCGCTGGCCGCCGTCCGCCCGGACGACCTGGCCGCCCACGCCATCCGTGAACTCCTCGCCCGGAGCCCGGAGCTGGACCCGGCGCGGATCGAGGACGTGTACTTCGGCAACGCCAACGGCGCGGGCGAGGAGAACCGCAACGTGGGCAGGATGGCCGCCCTCCTCGCCGGGCTGCCGACCTCCGTGCCGGGCGTGACCGTCAACCGACTGTGCGCCTCCGGGCTCGAAGCCGTCATCCAGGCGGCCCGCGCCATCGCGCTCGGCGACGCCTCGATCGCCCTGGCCGGTGGCGTCGAGTCGATGACCCGTGCCCCGTACGTCCTGCCCAAGAGCGACCGGCCGTTCCCCGCCGGACACGCCGAGCTGTACTCCACGACCCTCGGCTGGCGCATGGTCAATCCGCGGATGGAACCGCGGTGGACGATCCCGCTCGGCGAATCCGCCGAACTCGTCGCGGACAAGCACAAGATCACACGCGAGCAGCAGGACGAGTTCGCCCTCGGCAGTCACCGGAAGGCGACCCGGGCCCGGGAAGAGGGCCTGTTCGACGCCGAGATCGCCCCGTTGTCCCTCCCCCGGCGCAAGGGCGACCCGGTCGTGTTCGGCGCCGACGAGTGCGTACGCGCCGACGCGTCCCTCGATGCCATGGCCCGGCTGAAGCCGTCCTTCCGCACGGAAGGGGGCACCGTGACCGCGGGCAACGCCTCGCCCCTCAACGACGGCGCCGCCGCCCTGCTGCTGGTCGACGCGGAGGGGCTGGAGGCCACCGGCCGCGAACCCCTCGCCCGCATCTCCGCCACCGGCGTGTCCGCGGTCGACCCGCAGTACTTCGGACTCGCCCCCGTCGAGGCCGTGAACCGCGCGCTCGCCAAGTCGGGCAAGGGATTTGACGATCTGTCGACACTCGAACTGAACGAGGCCTTCGCCGCCCAGGTCCTCGGCTGTGTCGCCGAATGGCCCGAGCTCGACCCCGGGATCCTCAACCCCCAGGGCGGCGCCATCGCCCTCGGCCACCCCCTCGGCGCCTCCGGTGCCCGGCTCGTCGGCACCGTCGCCCACCAACTCGCCCGCAAGGGAAGCGGAGTTGGTGTCGCCACCCTCTGTATCGGCGTGGGCCAAGGTCTCGCCCTCGTCCTCGAACGCTAGGAACTCGGCCATGGCTCTGACTCAGTCGGACATCGACGTCGAGATCAAGGATCTCCAGGACGCCTACGACAAGGCGGTGGCCGGCGGCGCGCCCGTGCGGCACCACCCCGCTCGCGACTACGCCCCCTACCGCAGCTCCGGGCTGCGCCACCCGAAGCAGCCGCTGGTCGCCGTGAGCGGCGGCGACCCCGAGACGGTCGAGCTGTCGGGCCCGGTCTTCGGGGTCACCGACATCACCGAGATCGACAACGACCTCACCCTGCAGCACCGCGGTGAGCCGATCGGCGAGCGGATGACCGTCTCGGGCCGGCTGCTCGACCGCGACGGCCGTCCGGTGCGCGGTCAGCTCGTCGAGATCTGGCAGGCCAACGCGGCCGGACGCTACGCCCATCTGCGCGAGCAGCACCCGGCGCCGCTCGACCCCAACTTCACCGGCGTGGGGCGCACCCTGACGGACGATCAGGGCAGGTACGCGTTCACCACGATCAAGCCGGGACCTTACCCATGGGGCAATCACACCAACGCGTGGCGGCCCGCCCACATCCACTTCTCGGTCTTCGGCACGGCCTTCACCCAGCGGCTGGTGACCCAGATGTACTTCCCGAGCGACCCGCTGTTCCCCTACGACCCGATCCTGCGGTCCGTGACGGACGAGGCGGCCCGCGACCGACTGATCGCCACCTACCACCACGATCTCTCGCGGCCCGAGTTCTCCCTGGGCTACGAGTGGGACATCGTCCTCGACGGTCCCTCCGCCACCTGGATCGAGGAAGGCCGTTGAGCATGACCGAGCGATTGCTTCCCACCCCCTCCCACACCATCGGCCCCTTCTACGGCCACGCGCTGCCCTTCCCGGGCGGCGGCGAGATCGCGCCCCGGGGCCACCCCGACACGATCACCCTGCACGGCCATGTCTACGACGGCGCGGGCACACCGATCCCCGACGCCCTGCTGGACTTCTGGCAGGCCGCGCCCGACGGCTCCCTGACGGGCACCCCCGGCTCCCTGCGCCGCGACCCGTCGACGGGCGGCTTCCTCGGCCGCAACGGCATCGACTTCACGGGCTTCGGCCGCGTCGCCACCGACGCCGACGGGCACTACGCGCTGCGCACACTGCCGCCGGGCAACGCGGGCCTGCCGTACATCAGCGTCTGCGTGTTCGCGCGCGGTCTGACACACCACCTGTTCACCCGCGCCTATCTGGCCGACGGCACGGACCCGCTGCTCGACGCGCTGCCGGCCGAGCGGCGCGCCACGCTGATCGCGGCCGAGGGCGCGCTGCGGACGTACCGTTTCGACATCCGCCTTCAGGGCGAAGGCGAAACGGTCTTCCTGGAGTTCCAGTGACAGCTGCCGACCCCGTCGCGTCCGACACCGGCCTGCTCGCCCCCGGCCGGGCGGGTTCCCCGGCGTCGGCCGCGACGAGCGACACCGCGTATCTGCGGGCGCTGCTCGACGCCGAGGCCGCGCTGACCCGGGCCCAGGCGTCGCTGGGGCTGGCCCCGGCCGACGCCGCGACGGCGGTGTCCTCGGCGGCCGACGCCGGGGACTTCGACGTCGCGTCGATCGCACTGCGCGCCCGGGGCGGCGGAAACCCGGTGATTCCCCTGGTCGCGGACCTGACGGCCGCCGTCCCGGCGGAGTTCGGCCCGTACGTCCACCGGGGCGCGACGAGCCAGGACATCCTGGACTCGGCCAGCATGCTCGTCGCGGCCCGCACCCTGGACCTGGTCCTGAGCGACCTGGACCGCACCGAGCGGGCCCTGGCCCGGCTGGCGGAGGAGCACCGGGACACGGTGCTCCCGGGCCGCACGCTCACCCAGCACGCGGTGCCGACGACCTTCGGGCTCAAAGCGGCGGGGTGGCGGTCGCTGGTGCTCGACGCCAGGGACCGGGTGCGGGCCGTGCGGTCCTCGCTGCCCGCCCAACTCGGCGGCGCGGCGGGCACCCTGGCCGCCTTCACGGTCTTCGGCGCGGACGACACCCGGGCCCTGACCGCGGCGTACGCCCGCGAACTGGGCCTGGCCGAGCCCGTGTTGCCCTGGCACACCCTGCGCACGCCGATCGCGGACCTGGCCGGAGCGCTGGCGTTCACGGCCGGCGCGCTGAGCAAGACGGCCGCCGACGTGCTCACCCTCTCGCGCACGGAGATCGCCGAGCTGGCCGAGGGGTCGGGCGGCGGCTCGTCCGCGATGCCGCACAAGGCGAACCCGGTGCGGGCCACGCTCGTGGCCGCCGCGGCCCGGCGCGCGCCGCTGCTCGCGGCCACGCTGTACGGCGCGATGACGGCCGAGGACGAACGGCCGGCCGGGGCCTGGCACGCCGAGTGGGAGCCCCTGCGCGATCTGCTCCGGGTGGTCGGCGGAGCGGCACGCGACGCGGCCGAACTGACCGAGGGGCTGCGCGTGAACGCCGAAGCCATGCGCGAACACCTGCACCTCACCCATGGGTTGATCGTCTCGGAGCGACTGGCCGCCGAACTGGCCCCGGTGCTCGGCCGGGCGCCCGCCAAGGAGTTGCTGACGCGAGCCGCCGAACGGGCGGTCGCCGAGCGGCGGCCCCTCGCGGACGTGCTCGGCGAGGAGCCCGGCCTCACGGACCTCCCGGACGTCGACCTCGCGGACCTCACCGACCCCACTCGCTACACGGGCTCCGCCGGAGTCCTCACCGACCGTGCTCTGGAGCGACGTTGACCGTGAAGCTGCTCAACCACCGCACCGAGGGAGCGGCCACCGCTCCCCCGCTGCTCCTCGGCCCCTCGCTCGGGACGTCGTACGCCCTGTGGGACAGGGTCGCGCCCGAACTGTCCGTCACCCACCGGGTGGTGCGCTGGGACCTTCCCGGACACGGCGGCTCTCCGGCCGACCTGATCGGACCGGGGGCGACCGTCGCCGACCTGGCCGCGCTCGTGCTGGAGCTGGCCGACTCCCTTGGCATCGAGCGCTTCTCGTACGCCGGTGTGTCGCTCGGCGGCGCGGTGGGTCTGCATCTGGCGGTCCACCACCCCGATCGGCTCTCGTCCCTCGCCGTCATCTGCTCCTCGGCCCACTTCGACGGATCGAAGCCCTGGGAGGAGCGGGCCGAACTGGTGCGCCGCGAAGGACTCGCGCCCGTCGCCGCGACCGCCGACACCCGCTGGTTCACCGCCGGTTTCACCGTGCCGGAGCTGGTCGAGGACCATCACCGAGCCGACCCGGGGGCGTACGCCGCCTGCTGCGACGCCCTGGCCGCGTTCGACATCCGGGACCGGCTGTCCTCGCTCACCGTGCCGACCCTGCTGATCGCCGGGCGCGAGGACCCCGCGACGCCGCCCGCGCATCTGCGGGAGATCGCCGACGCGGTGCAGGGCGCGGCGCTCGTCGAGATCCCGGGCGCCTCCCACCTGGCGCCCGCGCAGTGCCCGGAGGCCGTGCTGACAGCCCTGCGGGCGCACTTCTCGGCGGGGGGCGCCCGGCGCGGCATGGAGGTCCGCCGTCAGGTTCTCGGTGACGAGCACGTGGACCGCGCGCAGGCGCGGCAGAGCCCGTTCACGGCCCGCTTCCAGGACTTCATCTCGCGCTATGCCTGGGGCGAGATCTGGACCGATACGACGCTGGCGCGCCGCGAACGCAGCATGATCACGCTGACCGCGCTGGTGGCGCACGGACACTACGACGAGCTGGCGATGCATGTCCGGGCGGCGCGGCGCAACGGGCTCACGCCCGAGGAGATCGGCGCGGTGCTGCTGCAGACAGCGGTCTACTGCGGTGTCCCTGCGGCCAATTCGGCGTTCGCCGTGGCCCAGCGGGTGCTGGCCGAAGGGGACGCGGAGGGCGGCGCCCGCCCGGAGTGACCTCATGGGCGGGAGCCCGGCCCGGGATGGCTCTCGCCCCGCCTGATGAGGGGGCGCCGCACTGCTCACGGGGCCGCCTGATGAGCGGCCGCACTCCTCGCAGGCCCCCCTGATGAACGGCCGCACTCCTCGCAGGCCCCCCTGATGAACGGGCGCCGCGATGCTCGCGGCCCGGCGGAAGCGGGTGCTCGGTGCCTGGCCGGGCGCCCGCAGCGGGCTACAGGCCCGCCAGCGCCGCCTCCGCCTTCGCCACCAGCCCGTCCGCGCCGCTGGTACGCGCCAGCGTCAGGCCCTTGTTGAGTTCCGTCACCGAGCGGGAGGCGATGCCGTACTCGATGCGGGCGGCCGCGTGTTCGTACTGGCAGGGGGAGGCATCCAGGTAGGTGACCGCCTGGGCCGCCAGCCGGACCGCGCGCTGGCCGGTCTCGAGGGCCGCGGCGCAGCGGAGCGCCTCGCCGATCGCCGTGTCGGTGCCGAACCGCTCGGCCTGGCGACGGGCGTCACCCGCCAGGGCGGCGGCACGCGAAGGATCCTCCGTGGCGAGTGCCCTGGCGAGGTCCACGGCCCAGGGTGCGAGCACCGTGTTGTGGTGGCCCCGGGCGCCGGCTGCCTTCTCCGCCGCCTCCAGTTCGTTGATGCCCTCCTTCGTGCGGCCGACGGCGAGCAGCAGACGGCCGCGCACGGAGCGGGTGTCGGGGAGGACGATCGTGGCGGGGTACGGAGGTGCGAAGCCGTAGCGCTCGGCGATCTCCGCGGCCTGCTGGACGTGACCGCGGGCCAGCAGGGTGTCGATGAGCCCGCAGGTGGCCGACCAGTACAGGGGCAGGCCGCGTCCGACGCGCTCCGCGAGGCGCAGGGATTCGCGCTGGTAGTGCTCCGCGTCGGCGAGGCGGCCTCGTCGGCGGAGGGCGAGTCCCAGGTAGGCGTTGGCCAGGGACTGATGGCCGCCGCTCCAGCCCGCTTTCACATAGGCGTGCAGGGCCTCGCTGAACAGGCTCTCGGCCCGGTCGAGCCGGTCGGCGTAGGCGTACGCGCTGCCCAGCATGAGGAGGAGTTCGACGCCCCACTCGGTGTCGGTCCAGGCGAGTCCGGGTGCGAGGCGGCCGTTGACGAGGGCGCGGTCGCAGAGTTCCACGACCTCCTCGGCGTTCTCGCCGCGGGTCATCGCGTCGAAGCCGCGCAGTATGAGGAGGGCGCGCTCGGAGTTGTCGCGCCCCGTGCAGGTCGCGACGAGTTCCGCGAGACCGCTGGAGTGTCCGGAGCGTTCCTCGCCCGCGTGGATGCCCTCCCACATGTAGTGCACGGCCTGGAGCCGCATCCGGGCGGGTCCCGGTTCGAGCCGCTCGACCTCCTCGTCGACCGTGCGGACCGCTTCGTCCAGCTGGTTGTTGTGGAGCAGCGCCTGGGAGAGCCGGAAGACCGCGTCCACCCGCGTGGTGTCCTCGAGGCCGGGCCGTTCGAGCGCGGCCCGCAGATGGCCGATGGTGGTGGAGGGCGCGGTCAGGAGCGTGGCGCAGCCCAGCTCGTAGAGCACGCGCGCGTGCACCTCGGGAAGCGGTGGCTCCTTCAGCGCGCGCTCCAGGCAGCGCCGGGCCGCGTCCGGGGCGCCGACGGCCAGGTGTTCGCGGGCGGCCTCGCGCATCTGCTCGACGAGCTCGGGATCGTCGTCCGGATGCACTTCGAGCAGGTGGCGGGAGGCCGCGGCGGCACCTCGTCCGGACTCGGTGACCGCCCAGGCGGCCTGCCCGTGCATCGCCGTGCGCAGGGCGTCCGGGATCGAGCGGTAGACCGCGGTGGCGATCAGCGGGTGCACGAACTCCAGGTCGTCGTCGTGCCCGTGGCCGTTCGCGGATCCGACGGTGGTCAAAATGCGCGCGGCGCCCAGCAGTTCGGCGCAGCGGTTGGCCTCGTCGTCGGGCATTCCGGCGAGTTGGGCGGCGAGGTCGAGGGAGATCCCGGTGCCGAGGATGGCGGCCGCCCAGGCGAACCGGGTGGCGTCGATGCCGAGTCCTTCGAGGCGGGCGACGAGTCCGCGGCCGCGGGCCGAGCGGTTCAGGTCCCGCAGGTCGGCGGCCGAGCCCTCGCTCGGCTCCAGTTCGCTGTCCTGGACCTTGGCGAGCAGTTCGACGGTCTCGTACGGGTTGCCGCCGGTGACCGCCCACACCTCGCGGCAGAAGGGCGCGTCCGCGTGCTCGCCGAGCGTGGCGCGGGTGAGTCCTTCGGCGGCGGCCGGGGTCAGCGCGCTCAGGGTGGAGACGGGAGGGGCCTCGGCGGCCACCGCGTCGAGCAGCCGGGCGCTCTCACCGGTGACCCCGCCGGGCCTGCGGGCGACCACGACGAGGACGGACAGGTCGTCGAGGCGCTCGGCGAACGCGGCGAGCCAGCGCAGGGTCTCCTGGTCGGCCCAGTGCGCGTCGTCGATGAGCAGCACGAGCGGCCATTCCCGCTTGGCGAGCCGGCGTACCGCGGCGACCAGACCGTCGCAGACACCCTGCGGGTCGGGCTGCCGGTCACCCGGTTCGGCTATGCCGAGGGCGGGGCCGGCGATGTCGTACCAGTCGCCCAGGTACTCGCGCGCCTCCTCCGGGAGGAGCGAGACGAGGGCGGGCTGGAGCAACTGCCGTACGACATTGAAGGGAACGGACGTGACGGTCTCGCCGCCGCGTGCCGACCACACCGTGCAGCCGTTGCTCTCCGCGATCCGGCGTGCCTCCGCGAGGAGAGCGGTCTTGCCGAGTCCCGCGTCGCCGCTGACCATCAACAGGCTGCCCGAGATCGCGGAGTCCGCGCGCAGCGCGGTGATCGCCTCTTCGAGGGTGGCGACCTCCTCATCGCGCTCCCACAGGGAAGCCGAGACGACCGCTCCGGGTCGTACCTCCGTCATCCCGCTACCTCCCCAGGTCGCCCAAACGACGTAACTCCCATGAGCCTAGCCCCCTGCGAGCCGCGGCGGAGGCGGGACCCGGCAGCAGTTGCCGAGACGAGTGACGGCGGTGTCCGGGAGTCGACGCCGCCGGGCACCCATCAGCCTCCGTGAAAGTTATCGACAGTCAGCAGCCCTCAAAATGACGGTAACTTTCCTCCATCGGTCTCATCGCGGAGCCGTGACCACCCGGCCCCGCACGCCCCCGGGAGGAACCGGCATGAGCGCTCCCGCGCACGACTCCGACCTGCGCGCCCTCCGGTCGGGGGACTCCCGCGGAGCCCTCTTCGCGGGCTCCGTGGGCAACTTCATCGAGTGGTACGAGTTCGGCGTCTACGGCTGTTTCGCGACGATCATCGCGGCCCGCTTCTTCACTCCGGAGGGCGGAGGCGAGGCCGAGGCGCTGGTGAAGACATACGCGTCCTTCGGACTGGCGTTCTTCTTCCGGCCGGTGGGGGCCGCGCTGTTCGGGCGGCTCGCGGACCGTGTCGGACGACGGCCGGTACTGATCACGGTCATCGTCCTGATGTCGGCCGCGACCACCCTGATCGGCGCCCTGCCCACGTACGCCACCGCGGGCGCCCTGGCCCCGTGGCTGCTCACCCTTCTCCGGGCGGTCCAAGGCCTGTCCGCGGGCGGGGAGTTCGGCGGCGCGGTCTCCGTGATGACGGAGTCGGCGCCACCCGGCCGACGCGGACTGTACGGGGCCTGGCAGTCGTTCACGGTGGCGCTCGGTCTGCTGGGCGGTGCCGGCGTGGCTGCGCTGCTGGCCACCGTGCTCAGCGAGGCTCAACTCGGCGACTGGGGGTGGCGGTTGCCGTTCCTGCTGACTCTGCCTCTCGGCCTGGGCGCGCTGTGGCTCCGGCTGCGGCTGGACGAGACGCCGTCGTTCGCCCACGAGCACGCGCGCGAACGGCCGCCGGCACGCGAGGTGGTCCGGGCGATCGCTCTCGGCGCGGGCCGGATCATGGGCTGGTCCGCGGCGGGCTACACCTTCCTCGTCGTGCTCCCCGCGTACCTCCAGAGCACCCTGGGCACCACCTTCCGGGAGGCGTTGCTCGCCACGGTCCTCGCCAACCTCGGCTTCGCCGCCACGATTCTCCCGGCCGGCCTGCTGAGCGACCGGATCGGACGCCGTCCGGTGATGCTCGCCGGCGCCGTGCTGGTCACCGTCCTGTCGATCCCCCTGCTCGACCTCCTTCAGAACAGCGGCACTTCGAACGCCGTGAAGGGTCTCGCCGTCCTGTCGGCGGGCGCCGTCGTCGGGCTGATGGCCGGACCGGGGCCCGCGATGCTCGCGGAGATGTTCCCGACGAGCGTGCGCTGCACGGGTCTCGGACTCGCCTACGCGCTGTCCAATGCCGTGTTCTCGGGCTGCGCCGGGCTCATCATCACGGAAACCGCCGAACGGACCGGGAGCGTCCACATCCCCGGGTACTACGCGGCGGCGACCTGCGCGGTGAGCGCGCTCGCGCTCGCCACGCTCCGTACGGAGAAAGGGAGGTGAGCGCGTGCGGGTGATCGGCCTGATGTCCGGTACGTCGTTCGACGCGATCGACGCGGCGGCCGTGGATCTGGAGCTCGACGCGGACGTCCTCGTCCTGCGGCCGCTCGGCCATGTCAGCGAAGGGTACGACGCGGCACTGCGCGACGCGCTCGCGGACGCGCTGCCACCGGCCCCGACCGACCTGGCCCAGGTGTGCCGGCTGGACACCTTGATCGGCCGGGCCTTCGCGGCGGCGGCCGTTCGCACCGACCGTGAACTGTGCGACGGGCGGGCCGAGTTGGTCGCCTCGCACGGCCAGACCGTCTACCACTGGGCCGAACGGGGGCAGGTGCACGGCACCCTCCAGCTGGGGCAGCCCGCCTGGATCGCCGAGGCGACCGGACTGCCGGTGGTCGCCGACTTCCGGCCGCGGGACATCGCCGCGGGCGGACAGGGGGCGCCGCTGGTGAGCCGGGTCGACCTGCTGTGGCTGCGCGGCCGCCCGGGTACACCGGTGGCACTCAACCTCGGGGGCATCGCCAACCTCACCGCACCGGACGGGACCGCCTTCGACACCGGCCCCGCCTGCGCGCTGCTCGACGCGGCGGCGCGGGGACTGAGCGGAGGGCGCCTCGACCACGACGTGGACGGCGCCCTCGCCGCGCGCGGCAGCGTCCACGATCCCCTGCTCCGGCGCCTGCTCGCGGAGCCGTACTACGCGCTGCCCGCACCCAAGACGACCGGCAAGGAGCTGTTCCATCTCGGCTACCTGTGGGACGCGCTGGCCGGGTTCGGGAGACTGACCGCCGAGGACGTCATCGCCACCCTCACCCGGCTCACCGCCCGGACGGTCGCGGACGCCGTGCGGTCGGTGCGGGCCACGGAGGTGATCGCCTCCGGCGGCGGCACGCGCAACCCGGTCCTCATGGCGATGCTGGCCGCGGAGCTTCCCGGAGTGGCGCTGCGCACCTCCGACGAGCTCGGGCTCCCCGCTTCCGCCAAGGAGGCGTACGCCTTCGCGGTCCTCGGCTTCCTGACCGCGCACGGCCTGGCGGGCACCGAACCGGCGAGCACCGGGGCCCGCCATCCCAGCGTGCTCGGTTCGATCACGCCGGGCCGGGACGGGCTGCGGCTGCCGGCGCGGGCGGAGCGGGCACCCGCGCGGCTCGTCGTGGAGTGAGCCGGGGCCTCGCGGGAACCCCTTGGCCGGGCCCCGGAGCGGGCTTCGGGGGAACCCTCTCATCCGCCTTTCACCCTGGACTCATACGGTGGGTCCATGACGCAGGTGACTCCCCCCGGCTGGTATCCCGACCCCGGGCAGACGAATGACGCTCCCGCCACCGAGCGCTGGTGGGACGGTAAGGCATGGACGGACCAGGTCCGCCCCGTCGGGTCGGCCGCAGCATGGGGTCCCCCGGCATACGCGCCGGCCGCCGGACCGTATCCGGCCCTCGCCCCGGGTTCCCCGCGGCGCGGGCTGCGCATGGGCATAGCGATCGCCGCGGCGATCGCGGTCCTCGCGGGCATCGGCGGCGGCGTGTACGCGCTGACCAAGGACGACGGCGGAGGCGGCGGCAGCGCGGCCTCCCAGGGACCCGGCGGGCCGGACGGCCGGGGCGGACCCGGCGACGGACAGGGCGGCCCGAGCGACGGCCCGAGCGGCACCCCTGGGGACTCCGGCGGCTCCGGCGGACAGGCGCCGGCGCCCGGCGAGTCGGGTCGGCCGGAGACCGAGGACGGCTACGCCACGGACGTCTACAACGGCATCAGCATCCCGGTGCCGGACGACTGGACCGGTGAGAGCCGCGCGGGTTCCGCCTCGGTCGCCACCAAGGACACCTACAAGTGCCCCGGCGACACCTCGAAGAACTGCCAGCGCGGCGGCGCCTACTCGGCCCCGGCGACGGCACTGAAGCTGAAGTCCACGACGGCGGAAGCGGCGGCCAAGGAGGACATCTCCGCGAACGCCGAGGAGTCGTACGGCAAGGGCTACGGTTCGATCACCTCGCACACCCAGCTCGCCTCGAAGGCGGTCACGGTGGCCGGTAAAAAGGGCTACATGGTTCGCTGGAAGGTCGTGACGAGCAAGGGTGACGACGGTTACGTCGAATCGCTCGTGTTCCCCTCCCCCGCCGACTCCGCCTCGCTCGTCGTCGTGCGCTTCGGCGTCGACGTCAGCTCCAAGGCTCCCGAGCAGTCGGTGATCGACACCATCACCAAGGGCATCAAGGTGGCGTCCGGGGCGGGCGGCAACGGGCAGAACGTCTAGGCGCACCGCCGGGCGGCCCTCTCCCGGCCCCGCGCGGAGCGGGCGGCCCCGACCCGCTCCT
>NZ_JBHWVI010000228.1:0-14026 GCF_042737005.1 Streptomyces sp. NPDC060027 | reverse complement strand
CCCTGGGTGCCCGGCCGCCGCCAACGCCGTCCTGCTAGGAGATCTTCACCGGGTTGACCACGTCCGCGATCAGGACGAGGACGGTGAAGCAGACGAAGATTCCGGCCACCACGTAAGCCACCGGCATCAGCTTCGCCACGTCGAAGGGGCCCGGGTCGGGTCGCTTCAGCACCTTCGCCGTGTTCCGGCGCAGCGACTCCCACAGCGCGCCCGCGATGTGCCCGCCGTCGAGCGGGAGCAGCGGGAGCATGTTGAACAGGAACAGGGAGAGGTTGAACCCGGCGACCAGCAGCAGCATCATCGCGACCTGTTGCGATGCCGGGATGTCCAGCGTGAAGACGTCGCCGCCGATGCGGGCCGCGCCGACGACGCCCATCGGGGAGTCGGCCTTGCGCGGGCCGTCGCCGAAGGCCGCGTCCCACAGGTCGGGGACCTTGGCGGGCAGCGCCACCAGGGACTCGACGCCGTTCTGCATCATGTCGCCCATGCGTTCCACGGACTGTCCGAAGGACTGCTGGACGATGCCGGTGGCGGGCGTGAAGCCGAGGAAGCCGGCGTACACGTACTTGCCCTCGACATAGCCGCCGTTGCCGTCGGTCTTGCTCACCTGGTTCTTGATCAGGTGGGCGTTCAGGTCGACCTGCTGCCCCTTGCGCTCGACGGTGATCGTGACGTCCTTGCCGGGGTTGGCCCGGATGTCGTCCTGGAGGGCGGCCCAGTCCGCGACCGCCTTGCCGTCGAACGCGACGATCTTGTCGCCGCCCTTGAGGCCCGCGGCCTTGGCGGGCGCCGCCTCGTCGCCCTTCGCGCACTTCGACCGGTTCTCGCTCTGCTCGATGACACAGTCCGAGACCTTGCCGACCGTGGTGGTCTGGGCCTGGACGCCGAACGTCATCATCACGCCGAGGAAGATCGCGACGGCGAGGACGAGGTTCATGAAGGGACCGGCGAACATCACGATCACGCGCTTCCACGGCTTGCGCGTGTAGAAGAGGCGGGTCTCGTCGCCGGGCTTCAGCTCCTCGAAGGCGGCCGACCGGGCATCCTCGATCATGCCCCGGAAGGGGGATGTCGAGCGGGCCTCGATGCGGCCGTCCGGGCCGGGCGGGAACATGCCGATCATGCGGATGTAGCCGCCGAGCGGGACGGCCTTGATGCCGTACTCGGTGTCGCCCTTCTTGCGTGACCAGATGGTCGGGCCGAAGCCGACCATGTACTGCGGCACCCGGATGCCGAAGAGCTTGGCCGTCGACAGATGTCCCAGCTCGTGCCACGCGATCGAGATGAGCAGGCCGACCACGAAGACGACTATGCCGAGGATCATCATCAAGGTCGTCATGCACGAGCCTCCGCGGTTGTCGTCTGTGCCGTGAGTTCACGGGCCCGGGCGCGCGCCCAGGTCTCCGCTTCGAGGACGTCCGCGACGGTCAGAGAAGTTCCCGTACGCGGTGTGCCGTGTTCCTCGACGACCCGGGTGACGGTCTCCATGATCCCGTTGAACGGCAGGGTGCCGTTCAGGAACGCGTCGACGCACTCCTCGTTGGCGGCATTGAACACCGCCGGGGCCGTACCCGCGAGCTGCCCCACGTGCCGGGCGAGCCCCACCGACGGGAACGCGTCGTTGTCGAGCGGGAAGAACTCCCAGTTCGACGCCTTCGTCCAGTCGAAGGCGGGCGCCGCGTCCGGGACGCGCTCGGGCCAGCCGAGCCCGATGGCGATCGGCCCCCGCATGTCCGGGGGCGTCGCCTGGGCGATCGTCGAGCCGTCCGTGAATTCCACCATCGAGTGGACATACGACTGCGGGTGCACGACCACCTCAATCCGATCGAAGGGAATGTCGTAGAGGAGATGCGCCTCGATGACTTCCAGTCCCTTGTTGACCAGGGTCGCGGAGTTGATCGTGATGACCGGGCCCATGGCCCAGGTGGGGTGGGCGAGGGCGTCGGCGGGCGCCACGTCCGCCAGTTCGGCCTTCGTACGGCCGCGGAACGGGCCCCCGGAGGCGGTCACGACGAGTTTGCGCACGTCCGCCCGGGTGCCGGAGGCCAGCGCCTGGAACAGGGCGGCGTGCTCGGAGTCGACGGGGATGATCTGGCCCGGCTTGGCCAGTGCCTTCACCAGCGGGCCGCCGACGATGAGCGACTCCTTGTTGGCGAGCGCGAGGGTGCGGCCCGCCTCCAGGGCGGCGAGGGTGGGCGCGAGGCCGATGGAACCCGTGATGCCGTTCAGGACGGTGTGGCAGTCGGAGGCGGCGACCTGGGTGGCCGCCTCGGCTCCGGCGAGGATGTCGGGAAGGGGCTCGCCGGGGCCGTACTGGTCCGCGAGGGCCTCCCTCAGCGCCGGGACGGCGACCTCGCGTGCGACGGCGACCGTCCGCACCCGCAGCCGGTGGGCCTGCTCGGCGAGCAGGGCGACCCTGCCGCCGGCGGCGGAGAGCGCGGTGACCCGGAACCGGTCGGGGTTGCGCAGCACGAGGTCGATGGCCTGGGTGCCGATCGAGCCGGTGGATCCGAGGATCACCACATCCCGGACTCCGTCCACGGGATCGAAGACAAGATGCGGATCAGCGAGGGGGGCTGGACTGTCGCTCATCCCCCCATTGTGGCCGCATCGGGTACGCGGAAGGACAGGGCATCCCTCATTCCCGCCGCCGCGCCCCCGATTCCCGGAGCCCGGCCGTGCCGAGGGGCTCGCGCGAGGCGTCCACGCTCCGCGCGGGCGGCGGCGGGCAGGTGCGCACCGGCGAGGTCGCGGCGTGGCCGGGCGCCGTACTGATCCGCAGGTCAGCGCTTGCGGCGGCGCCCGGCTCCGGACCGCGGCGGCCGGGTGCGGTGCCGGGTGTGCGGGCCGGCGGCGGGTCCGGGGGTGGTCGGCGGGGTCGCGGATTCCTCTGTTCGGGCGAACGCGCCTTCGACCACGCCGTCCGCCGTGTCGAGCGTCGGCGCGGTGAAGGCGAGGCCGTCGGCGCGGTGACGGTGCGGCCGTCGGCGCGGTGACGGTGCGGCCGTCGGCGCGGTCGCGGCGTTCGAGGGCCCCGGTGGCCGGGGCCGCGGCGTCGAGATCGAAGAGGTGGCCGACGGACTCCTCCATCGTTGACGCACGGCTCCGGTGCGGCACGCAGCGGAAGGGCGAACGGGACCGTTGCGCATTTCTGGGAGAAAGGTCAGCGAATGGGCCGGTGGACGTTCTCCAGTTTGCTCGCGCCGGGGGTCGCGTCGGCGATCCAGGGGCCTTCGCCTGACGGGTCGATGACGCCTTCCTCCAGCCAGGTGTAGGTGCCCGAGAGAACGCCCTTGACCACCTTGGCGTCGATGTCGTCGGTGTTGGTCCACAGGCGTCCGAAGAGTTCCTCGACACGGATGCGGGAGTGGCGGCAGAAGGCGTCGGCGAGCTGGTAGGCCTCGCGGCCATGATCCCCTGTGGTGCGCAGGAGCTCGGCCCGTACGCAGGCCGCGCTCATCGCGAAGAGCTCGGCGCCGATGTCGACGATCCGGCCGAGGAATCCCTGCTTGGTCTCCATGCGGCCCTGCCAGCGCGACATCGCGTAGAAGGTGGACCTGGCGAGCTTGCGTGCGCTGCGTTCGACGTACCGCAGGTGCGGGGAGAGGTCCACTTCGTGGTGGAACTCGTTGAACGAGCGCGGGAGTTGACCAGCTCCGGCGACCAGTTTCGGCAGCCACTTGGCGTAGAAGACACCGGCGTTCGCGCCCGCCTTCGCCTTGTCCGAGAGGGTCTTGTCGGGGTCGATGAGGTCACCGGCCACCTTGAGGTGGGCGTCGACGGCCTCCCGGGCGATCAGCAGATGCATGATCTCCGTGGAGCCCTCGAAGATGCGGTTGATGCGCAGGTCGCGCAGGACCTGTTCGGCGGGGACGGCGCGCTCGCCGCGGGCCGCCAGCGACGCGGCCGTCTCGAACCCGCGGCCGCCGCGGATCTGGACCAGTTCGTCGGCCATCAGGCAGGCCATCTCGGAGCCGTACAGCTTGGCGAGGGCGGCCTCGATGCGGATGTCGTTGCGGTTCTCGTCGGCCATCTGCGACGACAGGTCGAGGACGGCTTCGAGGGCGAAGGTGGTGGCCGCGATGAAGGAGATCTTGGTGCCGACGGCTTCGTGGAAGGCGACCGGCTTGCCCCACTGCTCGCGCGCCGCCGACCACTCGCGGGCGATCTTCAGGCACCACTTGCCCGCGCCCACGCACATGGCGGGCAGCGAGAGGCGGCCGGTGTTGAGGGTGGTGAGGGCGATCTTCAGGCCCGCCCCCTCGGGTCCGATGCGGTTCGCGGCCGGCACCCGCACCTGGTGGAAGCGGGTGACGCCGTTCTCCAGGCCGCGCAGGCCCATGAACGCGTTGCGGTGCTCGACCGTCACACCCTCCGAGGCGGCCTCCACAACGAAGGCCGTGATGCCGCCCTTGTGGCCCTCGGACTTCGGGACGCGCGCCATGACGACGAGGAGGTCCGCGACGACGCCGTTGGTCGTCCACAGCTTCACCCCGTCGAGGATGTAGTCGTCGCCCTCGGGTACGGCGGTCGTGGCGAGCCGCGCCGGGTCGGAGCCGACGTCCGGCTCGGTGAGCAGGAAGGCGGAGATGTCGGTGCGGGCGCAGCGCGGCAGGAAGGTGTCCCGCTGCTCCTGGGTGCCGAAGAGTTTCAGCGGCTGCGGTACGCCGATCGACTGATGGGCGGAGAGCAGCGCGCCGATCGCCGGGCTCACGGAGCCGACCAGCGCGAGGGCCTTGTTGTAGTACACCTGGGTGAGGCCGAGCCCCCCGTACTTGGTGTCGATCTTCATACCGAGGGCGCCGAGTTCCTTGAGCCCGTTGATGGTCTCGTCCGGAATGCGCGCCTCGCGCTCGATCCGGGCGGAGTCGATCTTCGTCTCGCAGAAGTCGCGCAGTTTGGCCAGGAACTCCTCGCCGCGCTGGGTGTCCTCGTCGGGCGGGAGCGGGTGCGGGTGGATCAGGTCGAGCCGGAAGCGGCCGAGGAACAGCTCTTTGGCGAAGCTGGGCTTCTGCCAGTCCTGTTCGCGCGCGGCCTCGGCGACCTGCCGGGCCTCGCGTTCGGTGACTGTGGGCTGGTGGGGTGTTGCGGACATGAGGCTCACCTCGCCGCGAATAGGGATCATGGGGCTGTTCGTTACTGACCGGTTCTACTCGATCGTATTTACCTGATTCCGGGTGACCCCACCAGTCCTCGCGCAGCGTTCGGCCCCATGGGCGCCCGCCGGAGCGCGGGCCGGCACCCCTCTCGCCCGGGCCCTCACCGGGCCCCGCCCTCCCGGACAGGCACGTCGACGGTATTGCGCCAAAGGTCTTTCCCAGGGGACGGTCTGTGTACGCCGGTCAGGGGGCCGTCGCACGCTCACGAGAGTGCCGAACCGCGTTCAGGAATTTCGCTGTCGAAGCGCTTCGACAACCTATGGACACGCTTCCTCCACCCGGCTAATGTCGAGCCACCCTCACTCGCCCCTATCCGCACCACGCGCACTGTCGAAGCGCTTCACAAAGCTTGGAGAGCTGGATGGTCACCCTCGCCGAGGTCGCCCAGCACGCCGGAGTCTCGGCGAGCACGGTGAGCTATGTCCTCAGCGGCAAGCGGTCCATCTCCGCGGGCACCCGGCAGCGGGTCGAGCGGAGCATCCAGGAGCTCGGCTACCACCCGAACGCGGGCGCCCGGGCCCTGGCGAGCAGCCGGTCCAACATCATCGCGCTGATGGTTCCGCTCCGCACCGACATGTACGTACCCGTGATGATGGAGATCGCCATCGCGGTGGCCACGAACGCCCGGACCCACGGGTACGACGTCCTGCTGCTCACCGGCGAGGAGGGGCCCGACGCGGTACGCCGGGTCACGGGCAGCGGGCTCGCCGACGCGATGATCCTGATGGACGTCGAACTCGACGACGAGCGGCTGCCGTTGCTGCGCGAGACGGACCAGCCGTCCGTACTCATCGGCCTCCCCGCCGACACCACGGGCCTGACCTGCGTCGACCTCGACTTCGGAGCGACGGGCGCGCTGTGCGCCGAGCATCTGGCGATGCTCGGTCACCGTGACATCGCTGTCATCGGCGAGGCGCCCGCCGTCTACGAGCGGCACACCGGCTTCGCCGAACGCACGCTCGACGGACTCCGTTCCCGTTCCCGGGAGCTGGGCCTGCGCGTGCTGCACCGCCCCTGCGAGGGCGGCTACGACGCGATGGCCCTCACCCTCGCCCGCATCCTCGACGAGCGCCCGGGCACCACGGGCTTCGTCGTCCAGAACGAGTCGGCGGTCGAACCGCTGCTCGCGCTGCTGCGCCAGAAGGGCCGTGCCGTGCCCGAGGACGTGTCGGTGATCGCGATCTGCCCGGACCAGGTCGCCACCCAGGCCTCGGTGCGGCTGACCTCGGTCGCCATCCCCGCACAGGAGATGGGCCGGCACGCCGTCGAGCATCTGATCGCCAAGCTCGAAGGGCACGGCAAGGACGAAGTCGTGCTGATCGCACCGGAGTTGACCGTTCGGGCGAGCACCGGGCCGGCCCCGGCCGCTCCCTGACCGGTCCCCCTCTTCCCGACCCAGGACCTGTCGAGGGCGCCCTGACCGCGGGTCCCTCTTCCCAGCTCGCGTCCCCTGCCCGGGCACTTTCCTCGTCCCTCCGCGCCGCGCCCCTTCCAGGGCACCTCCCTGTCCGCACTCCCCCTGTCCGCACTCCTTCATGTCTGCACTCCTTCAGGAGCACACCACGTGAATCAGCCTGCCGAAAACCAGCCCCAGGTCAGCCTCGCGCAGTCCTCCCCGACCGTCGGCACGTTCCGTGAGCGGGACGGCGCGCTGGAGTGGAGCGGCCGCACCGAGACCCTCCGGATCGACCCCTGGGGCCCCGACGCGGTCCGGGTCCGCGCCCGCCTCAGCGGTCCCGTGCTCGAAGGCCTGCCCGGAGCCCTGCTCGACGAACGGCAGGCCACCGGGAGCACGCTCGAACTCCGCGACGGCGAAGCCCGGTTGACGGTCGGCGCGCTGACCGTCGAGGTGAGCGCCGAGGGGCTCGTCCGCTTCACCCGCACCGACGACGGCGGTGAGCTCCTCGCCGAGGAGCGCGCCCACTTCTGGTGGCCCGGCCCGCGGCTGTACACCCCGACCGGCAACGGCCACCACCGTCTGGAGCAGCGCTTCGCCGCCTACGACGGCGAGAAGCTGTACGGCCTCGGGCAGCACCAGCACGGGCTGTTCGACCAGAAGGGCGCGGTCCTGGACCTGATCCAGCGCAACGCCGAGGTCACCATTCCGGTGCTCACCTCCAGCCGCGGCTACACCCTCCTGTGGAACAGCCCGGCCATCGGCCGGGTGGAGCTGGCGGGCAACGGCACCCGCTGGGTCGCCGACTCGGCCCGCCAGATCGACTACTGGATCACCGCGGGCACTCCGGCCGACGCCCAGCGCCGCTACAGCGCGGCGACCGGCCGCACGCCGATGCTGCCCGCGTGGGCGGCCGGATTCTGGCAGTGCAAGCTGCGCTACCGCACCCAGGACGAACTCCTCGACGTGGCGCGGGAGTACAAGCGCCGGGGTCTGCCGCTGTCCGTCATCGTCTGCGACTTCTTCCACTGGACCCACCTCGGCGACTGGAAGTTCGACCCGGCCGAGTGGCCCGACCCGGCGGCCATGCAGGCCGAACTCGCCGGTCTCGGCGTCAAACTGGTCGTGTCCGTCTGGCCTTCGGTCTCGCCGCTTTCCGAGAACCATCAGCTCATGGAGCAGCGGGGCTACTTCATCGGCACCGAGTACGGACCGATGGCGCACGCCGACTGGCCGGACAAGCAGGTCGCCTCCACCGTCCAGGTGGCCTTCTACGACGCCACGAACCCCGAGGCACGCGACTTCCTGTGGTCGCGGGTGAAGGACAACTACCTCGATCCGTACGGCATCTCGGCCTTCTGGCTGGACGCCTGCGAGCCGGAGCTGAAACCGGGCTTCTCCGAGAACCTGCGCTACCACGCGGGCCCGGGTCTCGAAGTGGGCAACCTCTACCCGCGCGAGAACGCCCGCACCTTCTACGAGGGCCTGCTCGCGGCCGGGGAGACCGAGATCGTCTCCCTCAACCGCTCGGCCTGGGCGGGCAGTCAGCGGTACGGGGCCGCCCTGTGGTCCGGCGACATCGGGACCGACTTCGCGACCCTGCGCCGCCAGATCGCCGCGGGCCTCAACACAGCCCTGTCCGGCATCCCCTGGTGGAACACCGACATCGGCGGCTTCCACGGCGGCGACCCGGACGACCCGGCGTACCGCGAAGTCATGGTCCGCTGGTTCCAGTTCGGCGCGCTGTCCCCGCTGATGCGGCTGCACGGCTTCCGCGACCCGGGCCTGCCGCTCGGTCCCGACATGACCGGCGGCCCGAACGAGGTCTGGTCGTACGGCGAGGAGGCCGGCGCGATCATGGAGAAGTACCTGCGGCTGCGCGAGCGCCTGAAGCCCTATGTGCTGGACGTCATGCGGGAGGCCCACGAGGAGGGGCTGCCGGTGATGCGCCCGCTGCTCCTGGAGTTCCCGGGCGATCAGGCGGCCTGGTCGGTGGACGACGCCTATCTCTTCGGCCCGGACCTGCTCGTCGCGCCGGTCCTGACCGCGGGGGCGACGGCCCGTACGGCGTACCTCCCGGCGGGCGCGCGCTGGACGGACGCGTGGACCGGGAAGACGTACGAGGGAGGCGCGTCCGTGACGGTCGACGCGCCGCTGGACCGGATACCGCTCTTCCTGCGGGACGGGGCACTCCTGCCGGTGGCCGAATAGCCGGGTGCGGCCGGCCCGGGGGCGGCCGGCCGCACTGTCACGCGAGGATCAACCGCTGCTGACCGTCAGGTTGTTGGCGGCGAAGTCGAGACCGCCCGCGGACGAGGTGATCTCGAAGCCGAACTGCACGTCGCCGATGGTCTCGCCGCTGGACATCCAGCCCTTGGTGTTCGCGATCCACTTCAGGATCGGGAGGATGTTGATGGTGCCGGACGTGGAGTCCGAGCTGCGCAGGAACGAGAAGACGTCGTTCGCGCCGTTGTTGCCCTTGTAGACGGTCCAGGTGTTGCCGTTCAGGGTGAGCGTGCCCTGTGAGGTGCCGAGCGCGCCGACGGCGCCGTGGTAGTTGACCCACAGCATGATCTCGTAGTCGTAGTCGGTGTCCCAGATGTCGTACGAGGTGTTGTACGCGCCGGAGGACGGGACGGTGACGTTGTAGGTGCTGGTGAGGGAGGACAGCCCCGAGATCGTCTTGCCGACGTATTTCTTCGAGTTGGGGTAGGACTTGATACCGCCGGTGTTCGGGTGGTTGGCCCAGACTCCCCAGTTGGTCCCGGAGTTGGCCCAGACGCACTGACTGCCGGCGCCGGAGCCCCAGATGTTGTTGTAGAGCGTGTACCCGCCCAGGGTGGTGTTGCCCCACTGGTCGCAGGAGGACCAGACGGCGGCCTGGGCGGGGGCGGAGGCGAGGCCGATCGTGGCGCCCAGCGCGAGCGCGGGGGCGAGCAGGGCCTTGGTGATCCTGCGCGGTGTGCGAAGTGCCATGGGTGTCCCTTCCATGGGTGGGGGGAGGTGCGGGGGTCTACCGCGGCCCC
This sequence comes from Streptomyces sp. NPDC060027, assembly GCF_042737005.1. Lineage (NCBI taxonomy): Bacteria > Bacillati > Actinomycetota > Actinomycetes > Kitasatosporales > Streptomycetaceae > Streptomyces > Streptomyces sp. NPDC060027. The sequence continues at coordinate 4,445 of NZ_JBHWVI010000228.1, read as the reverse complement.
AGGGTGAGGACGCGGTCTTCTCCGGCGCTCAGTGAGAGCGGTCGCGCGCCGGCGGAAGTCTGCAGATCGATGCGGCAGGTGCGGGCCGGTCGCAGCACGGCCGTGGCACCGTCGGGGGTCCAGGTGAGGTCGACCTCCGCGCCGAACCTCGTCCGGATGCCGCGGAGTTCGCCGCTCGGGAGGGCGGGCGGCAGTGCGGGGAGCAGGACGAGCCGCTCCGGCGTGGAGTGGATCAGCGCCTCGATGAGCACGGCGGGCAGCGTGTGGGCGGCGTCGGCGTTGTAGACGTGCCGGTTCGGGTAGTGGCCGCTCATCAGGGACACGTGGAAGAAGTCCCCGGCCAGGACGTTGTCGAGGGCGCCCGCCACGCGTTGCGCGTCCCCGAGCCGGGCGGCCACCAGGGCGTGGTGGAGGTGGCCGTGCGCCGAGTCGTTCTCGGCGCCCCGCAGTTCGAGGGCGCGACGGGCCGCCGCGGCGAGCTCGGGGGTGTCGTACGGGTGGATCTCGTCGAGCGGCCAGACCCCGTAGAGGTGGCTGAGGTGCCGGTGGTCGTAGCTGTCGTCGAGTCCGGGCCTGGCCCACTCGGCCAGCGCGCCCTCGGCGTTGACCCGGTGCGGCGGCAGCCGGTCCGCGAGCGCGCGCCACCGCTCGGCGTCCGGCCCCGGGTGGTAGTCGGCCGCCGTGCGCAGGGCGTGCCGGGCCGCCGAGAGGTCCATGGCGGCGTTGACGGTGATCCATCCGGCGTTCGCGGGACGGTTCTCCGGGGAGTACGACGGCACGATCACCAGGTGGCCGTCGTCGTCGGTCCGGGTCAGGAAGTCCTCGTAGAAGCGGGCCACTTCGGCGAGTGCGGCGGCGAGGCGCGGGTCGCGTTCGCCGCGGGTCTCGTCGTGGTCCACGAGGGGCTTGAGCAGCCAGTCGGCGCCCGCGGTCCACACGTGCAGCGGGTACGCGCGGCTGAGGTGGCGGATGTGGCCGGACTCTCCGTCGGTGTGGGCGGGGGCCACGACACCGCGAGCGCCGAAGACCGCCCGGGCATTGTCCCGCCAGTGCGGCAACTGGGCCTGGATCAGGGCGGCATGAGCCTCGGTGACCTCGGGGAGCGCGGCCGCCGCGGCCGAGGCGGTCTGCAGATTGAGGTTGGCGTCCGTGGTGAACGCCCCCGACCAGGCGGTGTCCCAGTCGCCGGTCCAGAGCCCGGTCAGCCGGGGCGGCAGCGTCCCGGCCGCGGACAGCAGGTGGTGGCGGCCGGCCGCGAAGAGCCGTTCCAGGAGGGCGGGGCTCTTCGGGCGCCGGACCAGTTCCGAGCCGGGAAGGGCCCGTTCGGCAGGGTCGGCGTGCAGGTCGAGGGTGACCCGGAGGTAGGCGGCCCGGTGCAGGGCGGTGTGACGGGCGAGCAGGTGGGCGTAGGCGCGCTCGATCTCGTCCTCGGCGTGGCCGGCCTCGGGCAGCAGCTCCCGCAGCGCGCGGACCTCGGCGAGAACGTCCGGTTCGCCCGGGTGTCGGCGCACCCGGGTGAGCAGCAGCATCGAGCGGGCGCCCCGGACCCGTACGCCGGGAAGGGCGGGACGGGTCCGGCCGTCGGTGACGAGGAGCGTGACCCCGGTGTACGCCAGGTCGCTGCCCGGATAGCGGGCGCGCAGGGTGAGGAGGGCGCCCTCGGGGGTGAGGACGGCTCCGTGCCCCACCGCGAGGTCGGCGGGCGCGCCCGGCAGCCGGTGGTCCAGCGTCACGTCGAGGGTGAGGTCGGGGGCGGTCACGTACTGCGCGATCACGTCGTCGGCGCGCGAGACGAAGACCTCGTCGCGCCGGTCGTCGCACAGGGCGCGGACGACGCCGGTGGTGAAGTCGGCCTCCCGCCGGTAGGCGCGCCACCGCGCGGCCGGGCGGCGCAGCCGCACCTGGAAGGCGGGGTGGAAGGGCTGCACCCACAGCAGCGGCCGTCCGTCGGTGAAGTCCTCCCCGGCGGTCACGTCTCCGGCCAGCAGCCGGTCCTGTACGTCGGTGAGGCGGTCGGCGAGTTCGGGCGGGCGCGCGTCCGCGCTGCCGTTCGGACGGATCAGGCGGTGATGGTTGACGATCACCCGATCGTCGTTCGGATCACCGAACACCATGGCGCCGTGTGTGCCGTTCCCGCTCAGGAAGGCGTCCTCCCAGCGGGCGGCGGGCCGGGGTTCCCAGGTGCCGTGGACGGGGGCGGCGGTACGGGCGCCGTCCGTTCGGGTACCGGCGGTGGCAGCGTCCTCGCTTCGGGCGTCCTCGCTTCGGGCGCCGGCGCGGGCGGCGCCGTCGGTGCGCGCGTGGTCCGTCATGGTGCGAGCACCACCGCTCCGTGGCGCTCCAGTCGTACGGAGTCGGTGAAGGACGTTCCGCCGAGCAGGTCGCGGTGGCTGCCCGGGACCTCGACGGTCACCGCGTCGCGCCCATGGTTGAGCAGAAAGAGCAGGTCACCGCGCCGCACGGCTTCGACACGGTCGGGCAGTCCGTCGAGCACCGGCCGGACGCCCGCGCCGTGCGCCGCCCCGGCCAGCAGTTCGCGCAGGGCCGCCGGTTCGGGAAGTGTGGAGAGGTACCGTGCGGTGCCCTTGCCGAGCACGGCGGGCAGTCCGTCCAGTTCGCCGCCCCGGAAGCGGGTCTCGACGACCGCTGTCCCGTCCGGCTCGATCTCCTCGGACCAGAGCGTGCCCGAGAAGCCGTCGCACGCCACGGTCTCTCCCGCGTCCAGCGGCCACCACTCGTGCAGCGTGCGGATGCCGAACAGCTCGCGCAGCCGCTCGTCCATGCCGCCCGGCCGTACCCGGTCGTCCTCGTCGGCGACGCCGGTGAGGAAGCCGCAGACGAGCGTCCCGCCCGATCGCACGTAGGCGAGGAGGTTGTCGATCGCCGCGTCCGTGAGCAGATACAGCTGGGGCACGACGACCATCCGGTACGCGGAGAGGTCGTGCTCGGGATGCGCGAACGCGGTGGTGAGGTGGGCCTCCCACAGGGCGCGGTGCCAGGCCCGGACGATCTCGGCGTAATCGGCCTCCGAGGACGGCCGGCCGTCCTGCGCTCCCGCCCACCAGGAGTTCCAGTCGTGCAGGATCGCGATGTCCGAGTGAACGTGACCATCTGTCACCTGAGCACCGATCCGGGCGAGTTCGGCGCCGATCGCCTTGATCTCCTGGAAGATGCGGCCCCGCTCCCCCGCGTGCCCGATCATCCCCGAGTGGAACTTCTCGGCGCCCTGCCGGGACTGCCGCCACTGGAAGTAGCAGACGGCGTCGGCGCCGCGTGCCACCGCCTGGAGCGACCACAGGCGGTTCAGTCCGCGCGGCTTGGGGTGGTTCACGCCACGCCAGTTGACCGCCCCGGCCGCCTGTTCCATGAGCATCCAGGGTCCGCCCGCGGCCTGGGAGCGCGTCATGTCCTGGACGAGCGCGCCGTGCTGCGCGCCGAGGGGGTCGCGCGGGTCCGGATAGAGGTCGACCGAGACGACGTCCTCCTCGGCGGCCCACCGCCAGGCGTCCTGACCGACCCACATCGGCATGAAGTTGCTGGTCACCGGGGTGTGCGGGCTGTGGCGGCGGACGATGTCCCGCTCGGCGGCGTAACACTCCAGGAGCATGTCGGAGGTGAACCGCTTGAAGTCGAGCACATGGGTCGGGTTCTTCATGTAGTGCGCGTGACGGGGCGGCAGCACCTCGTGCCAGCTGTCGTATCCCTGGCTCCAGAAGGCCGTTCCCCAGGCCGTGTTGAGGGCTTCGAGGGTGTCGTAACGGTTCTGGAGCCAGCGTCGGAAGGCGGCGGCCGCCTCGTCGCCGTAGTCGAAGGTGCAGTACTCGTTGTTGATGTGCCACATCGTGAGAGCGGGGTGCTTCGCGTAGCGGACGGCCAGGTCCTCGGTGATGGCGGCGGCGCAGCGGCGGTAGACGGCGCTGGAGTGCGAGAAGTGCTGCCGGGAGCCCCACCATTCGGTGCGGCCGTCCTCGTCCCGGGGCAGCGTCTCGGGGTGCAGCCGGCCCATCCAGGGGGGCGGCGAGGAGGTGGGGGTGGCGAGCACGACGCCGATGCCGTGCTCGCGCATCAGGTCCATCAGCCGGTCCAGCCAGCCGAACTCCCGGGCTCCCGGGCGTGGTTCCAGCCTGGCCCAGGAGAAGACGCCGAGGGTGACGGAGTTGACGCCGGCCTCCTTCATGAGGCGGACGTCCTCGCGCCAGGTCTCCTCGGGCCACTGCTCGGGGTTGTAGTCGCCCCCGAAGAGGATGCGGCCCCGGGTGGCGTCGCTCAGACTCGGCCGCCCGGACTCAGGACCGGTTCCGCGGGGCGTGCGCATGACCTACCTCGATCGGGGGGAGTGGACCGCCGCGGCCGACCTCTGGTCAGGAGCAGGGGGGGCCGGGCGGGTGGGGGGGTGGCGCGGGGTGTGGGGGGCGGGGGGCGGCCGGGGGGAGCCCGGGACGGCC
>NZ_JBHWVI010000227.1:0-14085 GCF_042737005.1 Streptomyces sp. NPDC060027 | reverse complement strand
GTCCTCCGCTGTCCCGCGCGCGCCCGCGCGCCCGCGCGCCCGCGAGCGCCCCCGTGCGGGCGCCGTGCTGGGGCTGCGCCCGGGGGCCGTACGGAGGCCGCTCGTGAGGCCCGTTTTCAGGAGAGGCGCTTGCGCCCGCCCGTCGCCCGACCGTCACCCCTCAATGGGCTCGCTTCGCGAGCGCACCTTGCACTCGACGGGGTCGAGTGCTAATCATTGGCGTTAGCACTCTCCCAGTGAGAGTGACAGAACTTGGATCGGGTCAGCGAGGCCCGCGGGCCTGTGGGGCAAGGAACCACAAGGCTTGCAGGCCGTCCGTCGCGGGCGCGGGCACGATCCGGAGCAATCCACCCCGTCCGGGAGGACCACTTCACATGGCCAAGATCATCGCGTTCAACGAGGAGGCACGGCGCGGTCTCGAGCGCGGGATGAACCAGCTCGCTGACGCCGTCAAGGTCACCCTCGGCCCCAAGGGCCGTAACGTCGTCCTCGAGAAGAAGTGGGGCGCCCCCACGATCACCAACGATGGTGTTTCCATCGCCAAGGAGATCGAGCTCGAGGACCCGTACGAGAAGATCGGCGCCGAGCTGGTCAAGGAAGTCGCCAAGAAGACGGACGACGTCGCCGGCGACGGTACGACCACGGCGACCGTGCTGGCCCAGGCGCTCGTGCGCGAGGGTCTGCGCAACGTCGCCGCCGGTGCCAACCCGATGGCCCTCAAGCGCGGTATCGAGAAGGCCGTCGAGGCCGTCTCCGGTGCCCTGCTGGAGCAGGCGAAGGATGTCGAGACCAAGGAGCAGATCGCTTCGACGGCCTCCATCTCCGCCGCCGACACCCAGATCGGCGAGCTCATCGCCGAGGCGATGGACAAGGTCGGCAAGGAAGGCGTCATCACCGTCGAGGAGTCCCAGACCTTCGGTCTGGAGCTGGAGCTCACCGAGGGTATGCGCTTCGACAAGGGCTACATCTCGGCGTACTTCGCCACCGACATGGAGCGTATGGAGGCCGTCCTCGACGACCCGTACATCCTGATCGCGAACTCCAAGATCGCGAACGTGAAGGACCTGCTCCCGCTCCTGGAGAAGGTCATGCAGGGCGGCAAGCCGCTGCTGATCATCGCCGAGGACGTCGAGGGCGAGGCCCTGTCGACCCTGGTCGTCAACAAGATCCGTGGCACCTTCAAGTCCGTCGCCGTCAAGGCCCCGGGCTTCGGTGACCGCCGCAAGGCCATGCTCGGCGACATCGCCATCCTCACGGGCGGCGAGGTCATCTCCGAGGAGGTCGGCCTCAAGCTGGAGAACGCGGGTCTGGACCTGCTGGGCCGTGCCCGCAAGGTCGTCATCACCAAGGACGAGACCACGATCGTCGACGGCTCCGGCTCTGCCGACCAGGTCGCCGGCCGGGTCAACCAGATCCGTGCCGAGATCGAGAACTCGGACTCGGACTACGACCGCGAGAAGCTCCAGGAGCGTCTGGCGAAGCTGGCCGGCGGCGTGGCCGTCATCAAGGCCGGTGCCGCCACCGAGGTCGAGCTCAAGGAGCGCAAGCACCGCATCGAGGACGCCGTTCGCAACGCGAAGGCGGCCGTCGAGGAGGGCATCGTCGCCGGTGGTGGCGTGGCTCTGCTCCAGGCTTCCTCGGTCTTCGAGAAGCTTGAGCTCACCGGTGACGAGGCGACCGGCGCCAACGCCGTGAAGCTCGCCCTGGAGGCCCCGCTCAAGCAGATCGCCGTCAACGGTGGTCTCGAGGGTGGCGTCATCGTCGAGAAGGTGCGCAACCTGCCCGTCGGTCACGGCCTGAACGCCGCGACCGGTGAGTACGTCGACATGATCGCCGAGGGCATCATCGACCCGGCGAAGGTGACGCGCTCTGCCCTGCAGAACGCCGCCTCCATCGCCGCGCTGTTCCTCACCACCGAGGCCGTCATCGCCGACAAGCCGGAGAAGGCCGCTGCCGGCGGCGCTCCGGGCGGCATGCCGGGCGGTGACATGGACTTCTGATCGACCCCGGTCGATCATCGTCCTGACGTTCCGAGGGCGGCACCTTCCCGCGTGGGAGGGTGCCGCCCTCGGGCGTTTTCTGCGTTTCCCGCGCCGTCGGCGGCGCGCCACGAGGGCTCCGTGGCGCCGGACGCCTTTCGCGGGCGTGGCCCGGATCACAGCGGCGCGCGCGGGAGCGGCGGAATGCGGCGCCCGGTGGGGCGGTTGACCCAGACAGGCAGTCGATGCATGTGCACATACCGCACGGAATCTCCTGCCTCGCCGACCGCACGACGTCATACCAACCACCTCGCCGAGGAGCCCCCACGTGACCGCTGACGCCGCGTCCCGCGCAGCCGAGATCCTTTCCCGTCCCGTTTCCCTGAACGGCCTGACCGTCCCGAACCGGATCGCGATGGCGCCGATGACCCGGCAGTTCTCGCCGGGCGGCGTACCGGGGGAGGACGTGGTCGGTTACTACTCCCGCCGCGCCGCCGCGGGCGTGGGCCTCATCGTGACCGAGGGCACCTACGTCGGCCACGACTCGGCCGGGCAGAGCGACCGGGTGCCGCGTTTCCACGGTGAGGACCAACTGGCCGGATGGGCGAAGGTCGCCGACGCCGTCCACGCGGCGGGCGGCACGATCGTGCCCCAGCTCTGGCACATCGGCATGGTGCGCAGCGCGGGCGAGCCGCCGTTCGCGGACGCCCCGCCGGTCGGCCCCTCCGGCATCGGCTCCGAGGGTGCCGAGGTCACCGGCAGGGCCATGACCCGGCAGGACCTCGACGACGTCATCGAGGCGTTCGCCAAGGCCGCGTCGGACGCGGAGCGCATCGGCTTCGACGGTGTCGAACTGCACGGCGCCCACGGCTACTTGATCGACCAGTTCCTGTGGTCCGGCACCAACCGGCGCGAGGACGCGTACGGCGGCGACCCGGTGGCCCGTACGAAGTTCGCGGCGGAGATCGTCGCGGCGGTGCGTGCCGCCGTCTCGCCCGAGTTCCCCGTCCTCTTCCGCTACTCGCAGTGGAAGCAGCAGGCCTACGACGCCCGCCTCGCCGAGACCCCGGAAGAGCTGGAAGCGATCCTCGCCCCGCTGGCGGCCGCCGGAGTCGACGCCTTCCACGCCTCCACGCGCCGCTACTGGCTGCCCGAGTTCGACGGTTCCGACCTCAACCTCGCCGGCTGGACGAAGAAGCTGACGGGCAAGCCCTCCATCACCGTCGGCTCGGTCGGCCTGGACGGCGACTTCATCAAGGCCTTCCAGGGTGAGGGTTCCGCCGTCAAGGGCATCGACGACCTGCTCGACCGCATGGAGCGCGACGAGTTCGACCTCGTCGCCATCGGACGCGCGCTGCTCCAGGACCCCGAGTGGGCGGCCAAGGTCCTCGCCGGCCGCTTCGACGAGCTGGCCCCCTACGACGCGGCGGCGCTGAGCTCGCTCAGCTGACCGGCTCCCCCGTTACGGGGGTACGGGGGAGGGACGGCGCCCGCCGCTTCGCGGGCGCCGTCCCTTTTCGCTGCCCCGCGCCGGTCAGCCGGTGGTGCGGAGGTGGCCGACGAAGGCGGTCCAGGCGGCGGCCCCGAAGGTGATCGCGGGGCCGAGGTTCTTGGAGTCCCGGACGGGGACGAGAGTGGGGTGTTCTTCGGCGACCTCCAGGCAATCGCCGCCGTCCCCGGCGCTGTAGCTGGACTTGTACCAGGTGGCCGAACTCAGTTCGTGCTCATGGGCGTTGGTCTCCATTTCCGTAATCATGCGCCACGGACTCGACCAGAGCCAGGGAAGCCTGAGGTGAAAGTGCCGCTGCCTGGAGGAGGCTGAAGGTGAGGGTGTGCCGGGCGACCGTAGCCGGGTCGTCCAGCAGTTTCCCCATGTCCACCCCGTCGACGAAGCAGAGCGGCGGTGCGTCTGCGAACTCCATGAGTTTCAGGGAGCCACCCATCGCGGCATGTGCGCCAGCGTCGAACGGCAGCACCTGCATGATGATCCGGCGGCGGTGCGCCAGGTCCGCCGAATGGCAGAGGGCCTCCGCCATTGCTGCCGGTCCACCGACCGGTCGTCGGAGCGCGGCTTCGTCCAGGATCACCCACAACAGTGGCGTTGTTGGATCGTCGAGGAGGTGGGTGCGCTCCATGCGGGTCGCCACCAACTCCTCGATCTCCGTGTCGGAGGCGGTCGGCCGGTAGGTACGGAAGAGGGCTGCGGCATACGCCGGGGTCTGTAACAGACCGGGGATGAGCAGCGGGAGATAGTGCCTGATCGCCGAAGCGACCGCCTCCGCCTCCGCCGCCTCGGCGAAGTGGTCCGGGTACTTGGACCTGGCCAAGGCCTTGCAATTGCGCTCGAAGAACCCGTTGGTCCCCAGGATCTCGTCCAGCTGGACGGCGTATTCGAGGTGCAGGCGGCGGGTCCCGGACTCCAGTTGGCCGATGAACGAACCGCTGACGAAGAGCGGTTCGCCCAACTCGGCCTGGCTGAGGCCGGCGTTCTCGCGGGCGTACCGCAACTCCGCACCGATCATGGCGCGCGGCGAGGAGGACGGATCGAGGTTCTTCGGTCCGGGCATGGCAACTCCCTGTCACACAGGTGGGGTTGTTGGAGCGCCGTCTCTGGCCAGGTTAGAGGGGTGATGGACACGCTGGGTGGTGAATGTGAACACTCAGCGTGAAGGGATCGGTGCGATGGAGATGACGTCGAGTAAGCGCGTACGGCCGACGGAGGAGATCGTGGAGGAGCTGCGGGCGGCGCTGACCGGAGTCGGTGTGGTGCTGCCGTCCCTGCGGGTCGATCCGGTGACCGGCGCGAGCGACGAGCCGTTCGCCCTGGTGGCGCTCGGCCGCTGCAACGTGGGCACCGCGCGGCGGCTGACCGAGGTGCTGCGCGGGTGCGACGGGCGGGACGGCGGTGGCGACGCGTGAGCGAGGAGTACGCGGTCGACGTGCGGGACGGCCGGCTCGGTCAGGTCATGGGGCGCGAGGGCGGCTACGTACAACTGCGGCCGCCCGGCGGCGGATGCGAGTGGGACTGTCCTCCCGAGGCCCTGGGGGAGGCGCCGCCGGGGGAGGTGCTGCGGGCGCGCGTGCGGCGGCTCAACGCGGAGGGGCGCCTGCCGTGACCGCGAGGCGCCTGCCATGACCGCGGGGCGCCTGAAGTGACCCCGGGCGGGGAACAGCCCGCCCGGGGGCCCTTCCCCGGGCCTGCCCCGCAGATCCCCCTACAGGTTGCCCATCGGCTCGATGTCGACCTTGACGGGCGTGCCCCAGATGCGGAGCACCTCGTAGTCGGTGAACTCGTGGACGAGGCGGTAGGCCATGCCGGGGCGGGGGGTCCTGCGCTCGGCGGCGAGATAGCGCTCGGCTTCGTGGCGGTCGCGGCGGGGGGTGCCGCACAGGTGCCACTCCTGGCCGGTCCAGACTTCCGGGAGCCAGCGCTGCTGGGGCTGGGGGCGGTCGCCCCGCACCCCGTAGCGGGACATCGCGCGGTCGGGGAGCTCGTCCGGGGCGGGCGCCCGGCCGTGCGTGTACGCGTCGTTGACCTCGGTGCGGCGGGCGGTGCGGCGGCGGGTCTCGCAGAGCAGGCAGCGGTCCGGGGCGCTCTCGTCCACCGGGCCGTTCGGATGCTCGGCGCAGCGAGTGGTCGGCGCCGCCGTCGTCACCGTCTCGTCGAGCAGGTCCAGGGCCCGCTTCAGGTCCGCCTTGACCTCGTGCAGCTTGGCGTCGGGGGTGTCGGCGTTCAGAGCGTCGCCGTGCTCCCCGAGCAGCCGCAGGGCGCGGCCGAGGGCGGTCAGCTGTGCGTGGTTCATGGAACCAGCCTCGCACGCGCCACCGACAGTCCGGTCAGGACAGGTCCTGGACGGTGGTCTGTTCCGTGGTCTGCTCCGCGGCCTGTTCCGCCCGGCGGGCCGGTGTCACGCCGCCGAGGCCGAAGAGATAGGTGGCCGCGAAACCGACGACGTACCCCGTGAGCAGGCCGCCCGCGTAGATCGCCGCGGTCAGGGCGAGGCCCCGGTTGCCGGACAGCAGCGGGAACAGGGCCCAGCCGGAGGGGCCGATGGCCGTCGAGCCCACCTGGTCGCCCAGCATCGAGAAGAAGCCGATGAAGGCGCCGCCCGCCGCTCCGCCCGCGCACGCCGTGAGGAAGGGGCGGCCGAGCGGGAGGGAGACGCCGTAGATGAGGGGTTCGCCGACGCCGAGGAGGCCGGCCGGGAGCGCCGATCTGATCGTCGTCCGCAGCGAGGTGTCGTGGCGCAGCCGGACGTACACCGCGAGGGCGGCGCCGACCTGGCCCGCGCCCGCCATGGCGAGGACGGGCAGCAGGACGGTGTAGCCCTGCTGCTCGATGAGCGTGGTGTGGATGGGGATGAGGGCCTGGTGCAGGCCGAGCATCACCAGGGGCAGGAACAGCGCGCCCAGGACCAGCCCGGCGAAGGCGCCCGTGGTGGAGAGCAGCCAGTCCGCGGCCGTACCGATGGCGGAGGACAGTTCACCGGCCACGTACATCAGGGCGTACAGCGTCACCAGGCCGGTCAGCAGCACGGTGACGGTCGGGGTGAGAAGGACGTCCAGGGTCGGCGGGACCCGGCGGCGGCACCACTTCTCCACGTACGTCCCGAGGACGGCGGCGGCCAGGGCGCCCAGGACGCCGCCCTGGCCCGGGGCGAGGGTCACGCCGAGGACCGTCACCTTGGCGACTCCCGCGTACACGACGACCGAGGCCACCGCGCCGCCCAGGATCGGTGTGCCGCCGAACTCCTTGGCCGTGTTGTAGCCGACGAAGACGGCGATCAGCGCCATGAACCCGGAGGCGATCGCGGTCAGCGCGGGGGTGAGGCCCGTCAGCAGGCCGAGGTTGATCAGCAGGCCGTTGAGGCCCGCGACGACCCCGCAGCCGATCAGGGCGGGGATCAGCGGCACGAAGATGTCCGCGATCCGCCGCAGGAGCAGTTTGAGGGGGGTGGCGTTGCGCCGGCTCCGGTCGGCCTTCAGCTCGGCGCCGCGCAGGGCGAGCCGGTCGGCCGTGGTCGTCAGCAGCGCCTCGAACTCCGGCGTGACGCGCGCGACCGTGCCGGGGCCGAGCACGATCTGGTAGGCGCCGCCGTCCGCGACCAGGCCGAGGACGGCGGGCAGGGCCCGCAGGCCCTCCTCGTCCACCAGGCTCCGGTCCCGCAGACCCAGCCGGAGCCGGGTCATGCAGTGGGCGACGGAGAGGACGTTCGCGGGGCCGCCCACGAGGGGGAGGATCGCCGCTGCTGTGAGGGAGTCCGGTGTGCGCACTCCCCGAGCGTGCTGGTCAGCGGGCCGCCGCCGCCAGCGCGGCGCGCAGATGGCCTTCGGACTCCTCCAGAAGGCGGGCGGCCGTCGGGCCGTCCACATCGCCGAGGATCGTCAGGATGGCGTTCTTCACCTCGCCGTCCGTGGCGGCCAGCGCGCGCTCGATCTCCTCGTCGGAGGCGCCGGTGGCGAGCGCGACGATCCGGCGGGAGCGGGCCCGCAGCTTCTCGTTCGACGCGCGTACGTCGACCATCAGGTTCCCGTACGTCTTGCCGAGACGGATCATCGTGATCGTCGAGAGCATGTTCAGGACGAGTTTCTGCGCCGTGCCGGATTTCAGGCGGGTGGAGCCGGTGAGCAGTTCGGGGCCGACCACGACCTCGATGCCGTGGTCGGCCGCTGCCGCGAGCGCGCTGTGCGCGTTGCAGGACAGACCGATCGTGAGCGCGCCCTGCTTCCGGGCGTGCTCGACCGCGCCGACGGCGTACGGGGTGCGGCCCGAGGCGGAGACACCGACCACGGTGTCGTCGGCCGTCAGCGCGAGGGCGTCCAGGTCGGCCGCCGCCAGTTCTTTGGAGTCCTCGGCGCCCTCGATCGAGGTGACCATGGCGGTCGGGCCGCCCGCGATCACGCCCACGACCTGGGAGGGATCGGTGTTGAAGGTGGGCGGGCACTCGGAGGCGTCCAGGACGCCGAGGCGGCCCGCGGTGCCCGCGCCCGCGTAGACGAGGCGCCCGCCGCGGGACATGCGTTCCGCGATGTCGTCGATCGCGGCGGCGATGAGCGGGAGTTGCGCGGCGACGGCCGTCGGCACCGTCGCGTCCTCCCCGTTCATGAGCTTCGCGATCTCCAGGGTGGGCAACCGGTCGATCTCGGACAATTCAGGGCGGAACGCCTCGGTGGTCAGCGTCTCCAACTCTGCTCGAAGATCGCCGTAGTTGGACATGGAGGTCATGACGGAGCGGCTCTTTCCGGTGAGGTGTTACCGCGCCCCGGGGGCGGGACGCGGGCCGGGACGGCATGCGGCACCGCCCCGCGGGCGCTACCAGTCACCCGCGGACCGCGGTCTCCCCGCTGAATCAGGTTTCCCGGTCGGTCGTGTGCCGCGGCTATCGGCCGCTGCGAGGGGAGTGGCGGTGCGCCAGGGCCTCGTACGAGGCGGACAGCGCCGGTGCCGCCGTCTCGTAGGTGCGCTGGGCGACCCCCACGAACAGACAGTCCACCACCAGCAGCTGGCTGGTGCGCGACGACATGGCCGCCGGGCGCAGCTCGCTCTCGCGGGCGGTCGAGGTGGTGAGGATGTGGTCGGCGTACTGCGCGACCGGTCCGCCCGGCCGGCCGGTGATCGCCACCGTCGTCGCCCCGTGCTCGAAGGCGACCCGCAGGGGTTCGATGACGTCGCCGGTCGAGCCGGAGTGCGTGATGGCTATCGCCACGTCCTTGGCGCGCAGCTGCACCGCGTTGGTCACCGCGAGGTGCGGGTCGCTGTGCGCGTGGGCTATGAGCCCGATCCGCATGAGCTTCTGCAGGAGGTCCTGGGCGACCAGGCCGGACGCGCCGACGCCGTAGATGTCGATGCGGCGGGCGGTCGCTATGGCGGAGACGGCGGCGCCGAGCTGGACCGTGTCGAGCGCGGCGGCCGTGTCCGCGAGGGTCTGCTGCTCGTCGTACGCGAGCTTCGCCACGACGTCGGCGATGGGGTCGTCGACGGCGATGTCGGCGGTGACGGCGGGGGCCCGCCCCGACTGCTGCTGGGCGGCGAGCCCGGCGAGCGCGAGGCGCAGGTCGCGGTATCCGGGATAGCCGAGGAGCCGGGCCGTCCGCACGACCGTGGCCTCGCTGGTGCCGGTGAGCTCGGCGAGGCCGGTGACCGTGAGGGCCGCGCAGCCGGCCGGGTCACCGGCGACGGCCTCGGCGACCCGCTGCATGGAGCGCGTCATCGAGGGGGCGAGGGTCCGCACCTTGGCCGCGAGGGCGGCGGGGGCGGGGGGCGCCTCACCCGCGAAAATTTCCTTCACGTCATGGGTCACGCCATGAAAGATATTTTCCTTTGGGGTATACGGTCAAGGCTGCGCACAATGGGGACATGGACTCCACCGGCAACCCCCTCAGCCCCCTGGAGCAGGCGTTGCACGCGGCGCGCGCCCGTGTGCTCGCCGACCTGATCGCGGGCCAGGTGGCCCAGGCGGACGTGGTCTCCCTCGTCGAGGACTCGGTGGTGCAACGCCGTTGGTGGGTCGAGCAGTGGCCGGAGGGCGCCGGATTCGTCGCCGGGCTCGTCGCCCAGGACGTACAGGACGCGCTCCTGGAGCGGCACGGGCGGTGGCCGCTCTGCCCGGTGTGCGGCAGCGGCGACCCGCACGCCCTCGACGTCGAGCCCGAGTTGGGCCCCGACCCGCACTGGGTCTGCCACCAGGCGGGCGTGAAGGTCGCCGCGGTGGGCTCCCTGCACTCGGCGACCGGCGGAAACCCGCCCTCGTGACCGTCTACATCGATCCACCCGCCTGGCCGGGGCACGGCCGTGTGTGGTCGCACCTGATCAGCGATCTCTCCTACGACGAACTGCACGCGTTCGCCGAGGAACTGGGCGCACCCCCGCGCGCCTTCGAGCGCGACCACTACGACATCCCCTCGCACCGCTACGCCGACGCGGTCGCCGCGGGGGCGGTGGAGGTCAGCAGCCGCGAGGTCGTACGGCTGCTGCACGGAGCGGGACTGCGCCGCCGCAAGCGCGCGGGCTGAACCGCGCGCGGTGCTCTCACGGGAGATGCCCGGCTCTCGCGGGATGCTCAGCTCTCACGGGCGTACAGCCGCAATGACCTCTCCATGTCGTGCAGTTCGTAGGCGGCCTGCTCCACGTCCTCGCTCACGCGGGTGTAACCGGCGCGGGCGATCACGCGCTGGGACGGGGCGTTGTCCCGGTCGATGGCGGCGAACAGGAGCTTCACGTCGTCGCGGGCGAGGGCCTGCTCGGAGAGGGCGCGCAGCGCCTCGGTCGCGTAGCCGTGGCCGCGGGCGTTCTCCGCGAGGTCGTAGCCGACCTCGGCGCGCCCCTCCTCGTCGGGCACGCCGTGGAAGCCCATCCCGCCGACCGCCGTCCCGTCCTCGCGCTGTACGAGGACGAACATGCCCCACTCCGGCCGGTGCACCCCCTCCTCGTACGCGCTCACGACCATCCCGGCCGCGCCCCGGGTGCCTTCGAACGGGCCGCCCTCGATCCACTCGAAGCCGCCCGTGCCGCCCGCGCGCAGATCGGCGGCGGCGGCCGGGGTGACCCCCTGGAGCGTGAGCCGCTCGGTCCCGATCACCAGGTTGTTGCTCCAGCGCCACTCGGTGAGCGGGGCGCGGCCGGGCAGTTCACCGCGCCCGGTGGCCCACAGGAGCGTGCTCCACGGCGCGTCGGGCTCGGGCCGGACGTGCGGGAAGATCCGGGTGAGGACCCAGGCGCACAGCTCGGCCGGCGGCCGGTACGGCAGGCCGAGTCCTTCGGCGATGTCGTGGGTGTGCAGCAGGACCTCGGCGACCCCCATCGCGGCGAAGCCCTCACGGTTCGCGCTGCGGAACGGGTACGGATGGAAGGCGCGCACCTCGCGCGGCGTCGTCCGGACGGCGGCGGCGAGCAGCCCGCCGGTCGCCTCGATCACGTCGACGACCCCCGCGTTGCCGGTGCCTTCGTCCAGCGTGACCTCGAACGGGAGGTACGCCGTGGTGGCCCGCCCGGCCAACTGCCCGGCGTACGCGATGAGATCACCGGCGATGTGCTCGGCGGTCCGTCGGCAGCTCCACTCCAGCCGTCCCGCCCGGACACCGTCCCAGTCCCGCCCGGCCGCCTGCCGGAGCAGTGCTGCACAGTTCGCGACGGCTTCCTCCACCTGATCCCCACCCATGTCTGCCATGCGGCCGAGAATAGGACGGATCATGCCTGGGAACGTACGGGATTTTTCGCCGCGCCCGTCTTCCTCACGACCCGCGAGCCCGGTGTACGCCGGTGCAGCCGCAGCGAGACGACGGCCAGGCCGATGGCCGCGGCCGTCAGTGCAGCGCCCGCCCAGGCGGTGGCCGTGTACCCGAGCCCCGCGTCGATGACGGCGCCGCCGAGCCAGGGACCGGCGGTGTTGCCCAGGTTGAAGGCGGCGGTGGTGGTGGCCGCGGCCAGCGTGGGGGCGGCCGAGGCGACGTTGAACATCCGGGCGTTCAGCGCCGGGGCGGTGCAGAAGCAGGCGACCCCGAGCAGGAAGGAGAGCAGGACGGCCGCGACGGCGTACCGCCCGAGGAGGGCGAACGCGACGAGGACGACGGTGTCCGCCGCCATGCCGATGATCAGCACCCCGAACAGGTGCGCGTCGGCGAACCGCCCGCCGATGGTCGTCCCGATGAGCGCGCCCACGCCGAACAGCGCCAGCACGGTCGGGACCCAGCCGTCGTCGAGGTGGGCGACATCGGTGAGCAGCGGGGCGAGATAGCTGAACGCGCAGAAGACACCGGCCGCGGCGAGCGCGATCGTGCCGATGGACAGCCAGACCTGCCGGTCACGGTAGATGAGCACCTCCCTGCCGAGCCGCGGCCGCTCGTCCGGGGGCGGAATGCGCGGGACGAGGGTCACGATGCCGACGAGCGCGACCGCGGACGCCGCTCCGACGGCCCAGAACGCGGACCGCCAGCCGAGCCCTTCGCCGAGGAAGGCACCGGCGGGCACGCCCAGCACGTTCGCGACCGACAGGCCGCCGATCATCACGGCCAGCGCCCGGGCCCGCGAGGTCACCGGAACCATCGCGATGGCCACGGCGGCTCCGACCGCCCAGAAGCCCGCGCAGGCGAAGGCGCTGACGACGCGTGACACGAAGAGCACGGCGTACCCGGGCGCGAGGGCACCGGCCACCTGGCCGAGCCCGAAGACCGCGATCAGCGCGACGAGGGTGTTCCGCCTCGGCAGGCGGAGCGTCGCCACGGCCAGCAACGGCGCCCCGACGACCATGCCGATCGCGAACGCCGAGATCAGCAGGCCCGCCTGCGGGATCGTCACGCCCATGTCGTCGGCGATGGGCGGCAACAGCCCGGACAGCATGAACTCGCTGGTGCCGAGGGCGAAGACGGAGAGGGCGAGGATGTAGACGGACAGGGGCATCCGGGGCCGGTCGTCGGCGGAGGCGGTCGCGGGTATGTCCGGCTTCAGGGGGCCGGGGCTCGGGGGCATGTCTCCTTCGTACGTGCTCCGGCGCCCGCCGTCGAACCCGTCCTCCCCTGTGCCCCTCGGCCGACGCTCGTCGCCGCCCGTCATGCCTGTGTCAGAGCCGCGAGCTCGTCCCCCATGTTCCGGCGGGCCGGCCGCGCCCACTCGCGTTCCCCGTACGGCGTCCTGAACAGCCGCGGCAGGTCGAGGAGTTGGCGCAGCACGGCCGCCCGGCCCGCGCGGAAGGCGTCGTCGGGGACGAAGGCGTACTCCTCGCGGACGGCGGCGGTGTAGGCGGCGTACGCGGCCGGGGGCGACGCCAGGATCGCCAGGTCGGCGTCGCACAGGACGGCGCCGTTCGTGTCGTCGTCGGCGGGGTCGTGGGAGACCGTGAGCCGGACGAGCCGGGCGACCTCGGCCGTGCGGTCCGCGTCGACGCCCAGCTCGGTCAGGGCGCGTTCGGCGAGACGGGCGGAGCGCTCCTCGTTCTCCGAACGGTCCGGGAGGTACACGGCGTCGTGGAACCAGGCCGCCAGGCGCACGGCGGCCGGGTCCTCGGCACGTTCCCCGTGCGCCTCCAGCACGTCGACGTGGTCGAGGACCGCGAGGAGGTGGTCGGTGGTGTGGTACCGGCGCCGGGGTTCGGCCCAGCGGTCCAGGAGGTTCGCCGCGTAGGGGAGCGGTGAGGGGCCGGACCCGCCCTCGCCGCCACGGGCGGCCCGGACGGTCTCCGCCCAGCGCTTCGTCAGGTCCCCTTGGGCCGGGTGGCGGTTGCTCTCTGCTGCCATGACGCCATTCTCCTCGCCGCGCGGCCGACGCCTTCCTACGGTGGAGTCATGATTCCTGGAGACGCACACGATGTACGGGACCCGGAACTGCCCGGTCTGCTCCTGCGCACCGAGCGCGACGCGCTGATCCCGCTGTTGCGGGCCAGGCCGGAGGGCGACTTCGCGCGTCCGACGGCCGGGTGTCCGGCGTGGACGGTGCGGGAGCTGCTGGCGCACTGCTCGGCCGTGCTGATGCGGGTCGTCGAGAGCCGTTTCGAACCCGGGGTGTTCAGTCCCGAGGCCAACGACCGCGACATCGCCGAGCGCGGCGACTGGCCGACGGAGCGGGTCATCGACGAGCTGGAACGCGGGATGACCGAGGCGGGGCCGGCGATCGCCCGGGCCGGCGGTGTCCTCGACGCGGTCGCGCTCGGCGAGTGGGTCCACGCCGGGGACGTGCGCGAGGCGTTCGGGGAAGCGGGCGCCTACGAGGGCACGGGACTTCCGCACGCCCTCACGCTCCTGGTCCGCGTCAGCCGCGAACGCGGCCATGTGCCGCTGCACGCGGACCTCGACGACCTGGACGACCCCCTGCGTCTGGGCGGGGTCCCCGGCGACCGGCCGCCGGCCCGCTACATCGGCGGCGCCGCGACCCTCGTACGGCTCTACTCGGGGCGGCCGGTCGCGGGGGCGACGCCGTACGAGCTGGTGGGTGCGGAGGAGGAAGAGCTGAATCTGTTCGGGTGAGCCGCGGAGCCGGCTCCGCCGCGACGACCCGGTCCGAGGGGCCACCGCGCCCGGCCGGCGCGGTGGCCGCCCCTGGGGGGCTGTCCGCACGGCTACATGAGATAGACCAGCGCGGCGGCCGTGATCGCGGGCCGCATGCCCGTGCCGACCA
>NZ_JBHWVI010000226.1:0-14095 GCF_042737005.1 Streptomyces sp. NPDC060027 | reverse complement strand
ATCCAGAAGCGCGCACACCTCGTCGTACACCGCAGCGAACACCGGATACGCCGCATACAGCTCACGCCCCATCCCCAACCGCTGCGAACCCTGACCCGAGAACAGGAACCCGACCTTGCCCCGGTCGGCACCGGCGCGCCCCGTCACCACCTGTGCCGCGGGCTCGCCCGCCGCGAGGGCGGTCAGCCCCGCGCGCAGCTCTGCCCCGTCCGCGCCGACGACCGCCGCCCGGTGCTCCAGCGCCGAGCGGGTGGCCGCCAGCGAGAACCCCACGTCGGCCGGGGACGCGGCCGCGAGGTCCACGGACGACAGCAGTCGTCGTGCCTGCTCCCGCAGCGCCTCCCCGGTCTTCGCGGAGAGTACCCACGGCACCACCGTGGTCCGGGCCCGCAGCAGTTCCTCGGCCACGCCCTCGCCTTCGGTCCTGTCGTCGGCCGGGTCCTCCGCCTCCGGTTCGGGCGCCTGCTCGACGATGACGTGGGCGTTGGTGCCGCTGATCCCGAACGACGAGATCCCGGCCCGGCGGGGGTGGTCGGTCTCCGGCCACGCGATCGCCTCGGTCAGCAGCTCGACCGAGCCGGCCGACCAGTCGACCTGCGGGGTCGGCCGGTCCACGTGGAGCGTCTTCGGCAGCACGCCGTGCTGCATCGCCAGCACCATCTTCATCACGCCGGCGACGCCCGCCGCGGCCTGTGTGTGGCCGATGTTGGACTTCAGCGAGCCGAGCAGGAGCGGTCGTTCGCGCTCTTGTCCATAGGTCGCCAGCAGTGCCTGCGCCTCGATCGGGTCGCCGAGGTTCGTGCCCGTGCCGTGTGCTTCGACGGCGTCGACCTCCTCGGCGGACACCCGGGCGCCGGCCAGCGCTTCGAGGATCACGCGCTGCTGCGAGGGGCCGTTGGGCGCGGTCAGGCCGTTGGACGCGCCGTCCTGGTTGACGGCGCTGCTCCGGACGACGGCGAGCACCTTGTGGCCGAGCCGGCGGGCGTCCCGCAGCCGCTCCACGAGCAGCAGGCCGACGCCTTCGGACCAGGACGCGCCGTCCGCCGTCGCCGCGAAGGACTTGCAGCGGCCGTCGGGGGCGAGTCCACGCTGGCGGCTGAACTCGACGAAGGCGCTCGGGCCCGCCATGACCGTCACGCCGCCGGCGAGCGCCATGGAGCACTCGCCACCCCGCAGCGCCTGCACGGCGAGGTGCAGGGCGACGAGCGAGGACGAGCAGGCGGTGTCGACGGTGACCGCGGGGCCCTCGAACCCGAAGGTGTAGGCGATGCGCCCGGAGGCGACGCTGCCGGAGTTGCCGGTGCTCATCAGCCCCTGGACCCCCTCGGGGAGGACTCCGGGCGTGAAACCGTAGTCGTGGTACATCAGGCCGGCGAAAACACCGGTGCGGCTGCCCTTGAGGCCGGCGGGGTCGATGCCCGCGTGCTCGAAGGCCTCCCAGGCGGTCTCCATCAGCAGCCGCTGCTGCGGGTCCATGGCCAGTGCCTCACGCGGCGAGATGCCGAAGAAGTCCGCGTCGAAGTCCGCCGCGTCGTGCAGGAATCCGCCGTGCCGGGTGTAGACCTTGCCGGGCTGCTCGGGGTCGGGGTCGTAGAGCGCGTCGACGTCCCAGCCGCGGTCCTCGGGGAACTGCGAGATGGCGTCTTCGCCTTCGGCCAGCAGCCGCCACAGCTCCTCGGGGGAGCCGACGCCGCCGGGGAACCGGCAGCTCATGCCCACAATGGCGATCGGCTCCTGGTCGCGGGCCTCCAGCTCGCGCACGCGCCGCCGGACCTGGCGCAGGTCCGTGGTGGCCCGCTTGAGGTAGTCCCGGAGCTTGTCCTCGTTCATCATCGGTGTCGCCCGCCCCCTTTTGACCTGCGCAGTTCAGAAGATGCCGAGTTCGTCGTCGAGGAGCTCGTACAGCTCTTCGTCGCTCGCCGAGCTGAGGTCGTCTTCGTCCCCGGCTCCGCCGGCGCCTCCCGGATCGGCCGGCTCGTCCCCGTTCCAGCGGGCGAGCAGCGCCTGGAGACGCATGTTGATCCTGGTTCGGGTGACGTTGTCGACGCCGTCCGCTCCGGCGCCGTCGAGGGCGGCGGCGAGGCGGTCGAGCTCGTCGAGGACCGGCGCTGTCCCGCCCGAACCACCGGGGAGGTCCTTCAGCACCCGCCGCGCGAGTACCGCGGGCGTCGGGTGGTCGAAGACCAGCGTCGCGGGCAGCCGCAGGCCGGTGGCC
Organism: Streptomyces sp. NPDC060027; assembly: GCF_042737005.1. Classification (NCBI taxonomy): domain Bacteria; kingdom Bacillati; phylum Actinomycetota; class Actinomycetes; order Kitasatosporales; family Streptomycetaceae; genus Streptomyces; species Streptomyces sp. NPDC060027. Next base: position 11,880 of record NZ_JBHWVI010000226.1, on the reverse strand, counting down.
TTGTTCATCCGGTTGCGGAGCTCCACCGCGGTCAGCGAGTCGAAGCCCAGGTCGCCGAAGGCCTGGTCGGGCTGGACGGCCTTGGCCGAGCTGTGGCCGAGGACGGCGGCGACCTCGGAGCGGACGAGGTCCAGGACGGCCTCTTCGCGCTCGCTCTCGGGCAGGCCCGCGATCCGGTGCGCCAGCGGTACGGAAGCCGCCCGGTCCATGCGCCGCGGCCGGCCGCCGACGAGCGCCCTGAGCAGCGGCGGCACCGGTGCGGTCGCGTTCCGCAGGGCGGCGAGGTCCAGCCGTGCCGCCACCACGAGGGGTTCCTGCAGCGCGAGCGCGGCGTCGAGAAGTTCCAGGCCGTCCTCGTCGGACAGTGGCAGCACGCCGCCGCGGGCGAGCCGGGTCCGGTCGGCGCCGCCGAGGGACTCGGTCATGGTGCCGGTGCGCTGCCACAGGCCCCACGGCAGCGACACCGCGGGCAGCCCCTGGGCGCGGCGGTGCCGGGCGAAGGCGTCCAGGAAGGCGTTGGCCGCGGCGTAGCCGGCCTGGCCGGGGGTGCCGAGCGTGCCCGCGAGGGAGGAAAAGAGCACGAACGCCGACACGTCGCCCGCCAGTTCGTGCAGGTTCAGCACCGCGTCGGCCTTGGGGCGCAGCACCTTCTCCAGGCGCTCCGGCGTAAGCGAACCGATCACGCCGTCGTCGAGGACGCCGGCTGTGTGGACGACGGCCGTCACCGGCGTGCCGGACAGTACCTCGGCGAGGGCGTTCCGGTCGGCCACGTCGCAGGCGGCCCAGAGCACTTCGGCACCCGCGGCGGTCAGTTCCGCCCGGAGCTCCGCCGCACCCTCGGCATCCGCGCCGCGCCGGCTCATCAGCAGCAGGCTGCGCACGCCGTGCTCGGCGACCAGGTGCCGGGCGACGAGCCCGCCCAGAGCGCCGGACGCGCCGGTCAGGAGCACTGTGCCGGTCCCGAGGTCCGGGGTGGCCCGCGGGGCGTCGGCGGCGACCCTGGCGAGCCGGGGCAGCAGGAGCGCGTCGCCGCGGAGCGCCGCCTGCGGCTCCTCGGAGGCGAGGAGCCGGGGGACGGCTGTCGCTGCGGCCCGCTCCAGGTCGGCATTCTCTTCGGTGTCGAGGAGGACGATGCGGTCCGGATTCTCCGACTGTGCCGACCGGACCAGGCCCCACACGGCCGCCTGCACCGGGTCGCCCTCTTCCGGCTCGTCCCCGGCGGCGACCGCGCCCCGGGTCACCAGCACCAGGCGGGCGGCCCGGTCCTCGGCCTGCCACCACTGGACCAGCCGGAGCACTTCGGCGAGGACGCTCCGGACCCGCTCGGCATCGGTACCCGACCCGCCGGGGCAGGGGACGACGACGGCGTCCGTGTCCGCCTGCGCCCCGGTCTCCGCCGTGCGGGCGGCGAGGAGGGCGGCGATGTCGTCGTAGGCCTGTACGACCGGTGTCCGCGCGTCGGCCGTGGCGCCGAGCGGTGCCCACTCGACGGTGAACAGGGAGTCCCGGGAGCTCGTGCGCAGTTGCTCGGCCGACACCGGGCGCAGCGTCAGCGACTCGACCGACATGACGGGACGGCCCGTGCCGTCGGCGGCCTCCAGCCGTACCGTGTCCCCGCCGGCCGGGGAGAGCCGTACCCGCAGGCTCGCCGCTCCGGTTCCGTGCAGCGTGACGCGGGACCACGCGAAGGGCAGCAGGGGCCCGTCGGCGGCCGGTACGAGGCCGCCCGCGCCCAGCGCGTGCAGCGCGGAGTCGAGCAGGGCCGGGTGCACGCCGAACGCGTCCGCCTGCGCCTCGTCGGTGACGGCGAGTTCGGCGTAGACCGCGTCGTGGCCGCGCCACACGGCGCGCAGCCCCCGGAACAGCGGGCCGTAGCTCAGGCCGAGGTCCGCCAGGCGGTCGTAGAAGCCGTCCAGGTCCACCGGCTGGGCATCGGCCGGGGGCCAGCTGCTCAGGTCTGTCCCGGAGGGGGTTGCGCCAGTGGTGAGGACGCCGGTGGCATTGCGTGTCCAGGGGCCGTCCCCGGCTCGCGAGTGCACGCTCAGCGGGCGGCGACCGGAGTCGTCCTGGGCTCCCACGAGGACCTGGAGCGCGACGCCGCCGTGCTCGGGCAGCACCAGCGGTGCCTGCAGGGTGAGTTCCTCGACATGGTCGCAGCCGGTCTCGGCCGCGGCATGGGCGGCCAGTTCCACGAAGGCCGTGCCCGGCAGCAGCACCGTGCCCAGCACCACGTGGTCGGCCAGCCAGGGCTGGGACCGCAGGGACAGCAGCCCGGTCAGCAGGTGGCCGCCGGCGTCCGGCAGCTCCACCGCCGCACCGAGGAACGGGTGATCGGCGGCGTCCAGCCCGGCCGCTCGTACGTCACCGGCCGGAGCGCCCGCCTCCAGCCAGTACCTCTCGTGCTGGAACGCGTAGGTCGGGAGGCCGACACGGCGCGCGCCCGGCAGGACGGCGTCCCAGTCGATGGCGACACCGTGCACCTGGGCCTGGGCCAGGGCGAGCATCAGCCGGTTCCGTCCGCCGTCGCGGCGGCGCAGCGTCGGTACGACCGCGGCGTCCGCGTCGGCGGCCTCGATGGCGTCCTGGATGCCCGCCAACTGGACGGGGTGCGGGCTGACTTCGACGAACACGTCGTGCCCGTCGGCGAGAGCGGACCGGATCGCGTCGTGGAACCGTACCGTCTGCCGCATGTTGCGGTACCAGTAGCCGGAGCCGAGCTCGTCCGCGTCCAGCTTCCCGCCTGTCACCGTGGAGTAGAAGGGCACGGAGCCAGGGAGCGGGCGGATCGCGGCAAATCCCTTGCTCGCCTGTGCTTCGACGCGTTCGATCTGGGGCGAGTGTGCGGCGTAGTCGACGGCGACCTTGCGAGCCTCGATGCCCAACTGTCGGCAGTGCGTGAGGAGTTCGTCGAGGGCGTCGGTGTCCCCGGAGACCACGACGGTGGCGGGCCCGTTCACGGCGGCGATGCCGAGGCGGCCGGTCCACCGGCCGACCAGTTCCCGCGCCTCCTCCTCCGGGAGCGTCACCGAGGCCATGGCACCGTGGCCCTGGAGTTCGCGGACCGCGAGGCTGCGCCGCACCACGATGCGCGCTCCGTCCTCCAGGGAGATCGCTCCGGCGATCACCGCCGCGGAGACCTCGCCCTGGGAGTGCCCGACGACCGCGTCGGGGGTCACTCCGAAGGAGCGCCACACCTCGGCGAGGGCGACCGTCATCGCCCAGAGCACGGGCTGCAGCACGTCGACCCGGTCCTGCTCGGCCTCGGAGGTGCCGCGCAGCACCGAGGTCAGCGACCAGTCCACGTGCGACGCGAGGGCGCGTTCGCAGGCTTCGATCCGGTCGCGGAAGACCGGGGAGGTCTCCAGCAGTTCGGTGGCCATGCCCACCCACTGCGACCCCTGCCCGGGGAAGACGAAGACGGTCCTGCCGCCGGTGCGTGCGGTCCCGGTCACCACGCCGGGTGGCGTAGCGCCGCCGGCGACACCGGCCAGTCCCCGCCGGAGTTCCTGGAGAGTCTGCCCGACCACTGCGGCGCGGTGTTCGAAGGCCACCCTGGTCGTGGCCAGAGAGTACGCCACGTCGGCCGCCAGGGCCGCCTCACCGTCGTCGTCCCTGTGGCCGTCGTTGTCGTTGTCCCTGTCGTTGTCGTTGTCGTTGTCGTCCAGGAAGGACGCGAGGCGGGCGGCTTGCGCCCGCAGCGCTGCTTCGGTCCTGCCGGAGAGCACCCACGGCACGGCCGTGCCGGAGCCGGGCGTGTGAGGCAACTCCGCCGTGGCGGGGGCCTGCTCGATGATGGTGTGGGCGTTGGTGCCGCTGACACCGAAGGACGAGATCGCGGCACGGCGCGGGCGGTCCGACTCGGGCCACTCGACGGCCTCGGTCAGCAACCGGACATCACCGGCCGACCAGTCCACGTGCGGCGTCGGCTCATCGACGTGCAGGGTTCGCGGGAGCACTCCGTGGCGCATCGCCATCACCATCTTGATCACACCGGCGACACCCGCCGCGGCCTGCGCGTGACCGATGTTGGACTTCAACGAGCCCAGCCACAAAGGCCGGTCGCCGTCCCGTCCCTGCCCGTACGTGGCGAGGAGCGCCTGCGCCTCGATCGGGTCACCCAGCCTCGTGCCCGTACCGTGCGCCTCCACCGCGTCGACATCGGCGGTGGTGAGGCCCGCGGAGGTGAGTGCCTGCCGGATCACCCGCTGCTGCGCGGGACCGTTCGGCGCGGTCAGACCGTTGGACGCCCCGTCCTGGTTCACGGCGCTGCCACGGACGACGGCCAGCACACGATGGCCGTTGCGCTCCGCGTCGGACAGCCGCTCCACCAGCAGCAGGCCGACGCCCTCCGCCCAGCCCGTGCCGTCGGCACCGGCACCGAACGCCTTGCACCGCCCGTCGGGCGACAGCCCGCGCTGCCGGCTGAACTCCACGAAGACCGTCGGGCCGGCCATGACGGTGACGCCGCCGGCCAGCGCCATCGTGCACTCGCCGTTGCGCAGTGACTGGACGGCCAGGTGCAGGGCGACGAGCGACGACGAGCACGCCGTGTCGACCGTGACGGCGGGACCCTCCAGACCGAACGTGTAGGACACGCGTCCGGAGGCGACGCTGCCGGAGCCTCCGGTGGTGAGCAAACCCTCGACGCCCTCGGGCAGTTCGCGCGGGCCCTGGCCGTAGTCGTGGTACATCAGGCCGGTGAAGACACCGGTACGGCTGCCCCGGACCGTCGCCGGGTCGATCCCGGCGCGTTCGAACGCCTCCCAGGACGCCTCAAGCAGCAGCCGCTGCTGCGGGTCCATCGCCAGGGCCTCGCGGGGGCTGATGCCGAAGAAGCCGGCGTCGAACTCGGCCGCCTCGTACAGGAAGCCGCCATCGCGCGCGTAGGTCTTGCCGAGGCGCTCGGGGTCGGGGTCGTAGAGCCCGTCGACGTCCCAGCCGCGGTTGTCCGGGAACCGGGAGATGCCGTCCCGGCCGGAGGCCACCAGCCGCCACAGGTCCTCCGGCGAACGGACCCCACCCGGGAGGCGGCAGCTCATGCCGACGATGGCGATCGGCTCGTCGACGGCGGCCGCGGCCTGCCTCGCCGAGGTCGCGGCCGGAGCGGCCGGGGCCTCGCCGAGGAGTTCGGTGCCGATGTACCGGGCGAGGGCGGCGGGGGTGGGGTGGTCGAAGACGAGGGTGGCGGGCAGGCGCAGGCCGATGGCGGGGGACAGCCGGTTGCGCAGCTCCACGGCCGTCAGCGAGTCGAAGCCCAGGTCCTGGAAGGCGTGCGTGGGCGGTACGGCCCGAGGCGAGGAGTGACCGAGCACGGCGGCGACCTCGGCCCGGACCAGTTCCAGGAGGGCCTCGTCGCGCTCGTCGGCGGCCAGAGCGGCGAGGCGTTCGGCCAGGGACCCGTTGGCGGCGCGCTGGGCCGTGCCGCGTAGGGGGACGCGGACGAGTCCGCGCAGCAGGGCCGGTACGGTTTCTGCCCCCCGGTTGCGCAGGGCGGCGGTGTCGAGGCGGACGGGGACGAGCACGGGCTCGTCGGAGGCGAGCGCCGAGTCGAACAGCCGCAGGCCGTCCTCGGTGGACAGCGGCAGGACGCCGGAGCGCGCCATCCGCGACCTGCCCGTCTCGTCGAGGGCGTCGGCCATGGCACCCTCCTGCTCCCACAGGCCCCACGCCAGCGAGACCGTGGGCCGCCCCTGGGCGTGGCGGCGCCGGGCGAAGGCGTCGAGGAAGGCGTTGGCCGCGGCGTAGTTGCCCTGTCCGGGGTTGCCGAAGACGCCCGCTGCGGAGGAGAACAGCACGAACGTCGTGCTCTCGCCGGTGAGCTCGTCCAGGTTGAGCACGGCGTCGGCCTTGGGCACGAGGACGGCGCCCACGCGCTCCGGGGTCAGCGCGGCGATCACACCGTCGTCGAGCACGCCGGCGCTGTGCACGACGGAGTCGACCGGAGTGGCGGCCAGCAGCCGGGCGAGGGCGTCACGGTCGGCGAGGTCGCAGGCGGCCCACGTCGCTTCGGCGCCGAGCGCCGCGAGTTCGGCCTTCAGGTCCGCGGCGCCCGGGGCGCCCGCGCCGCGGCGGCTGACGAGCAGCAGCCGGCGCACGCCGTGTCCGGTCACCAGGTGACGGGCGAGGGTTGTGCCCAGCGCGCCGGAGGCGCCGGTGAGCAGCACGGTGCCGAGGCCGAAGTCAGCGCCCTCGGCGGGGGCGGAGGCCGCTTCGTCCGCAGGGCCGGTGGCCGCGTCCTGCGTTGCCGGGGACGCGGCACGGGCCAGGCGCGGTGCGCTGACCTCCCCTTCGCGGACGACGACGTGGGGCTCGCCGGACAGGACGACGCCGGGCACGAGCGCGGCCGCCTCGTCCGGGCGGTCGGTTTCGAGCAGCACGATCCGACCGGGGTTCTCCGCCTGGGCCGAGCGCACCAGTCCGCCCGCCGCAGCGTGCGCGAGGTCGTCGCAGCGCGCCACCAGCACGAGGCGTGACGTCCGGTCGTCGGCGAACCAGAGCTGAACCAGCCGCAGCACGTCGGTGGTGACCGCACGCACCCGCTCGGCCCCGGTCGCCCCTTCCGGGCCGTCGGGGCACGGAACCACGACCACGTCCGGCTGCGACGGCCCGTCGGACTCGGCCAGTGCGGCGATGTCCGGGACGTACGCGACCGCCGTCCCGTCCGCGTCGTCGGAGGGCAGGGTCAGCGGCACCCGCCCGACGGTGAACATCGCGTCACCGGAGGGCTTGCGGAGCTGCTCGGCCGACACTGCGCGCAGTGTCAGCGACTCGACGGACGCCACCGGCTCGCCGGCGCCGTCGGCCACCAGCAGGGACACCGCGTTCGTACCGGCCGGTGCCAGCCTGACCCGTACGGTGGACGCGCCCATGGCGCGCACGGACACCCCGGACCAGGCGAACGGCAGGAGCGGCCCGTCCGTCTCGGCCGCGAGGGAACCGCCCGCGCCGATCGCGTGCAGCGCCGCGTCCAGCAGAGCCGGGTGCAGGAGGAAGGAGCCGGTGTCCGTGCCGTCGGGGAGGGCGACCTCCGCGAAGACCTCCTCGCCCGCGCGCCAGGCGTTCCGCAGTCCACGGAACGCCGGTCCGTAGGCCAGGCCGAGGGCGGCCAGCCGGTCGTAGAAGCCGTCCAGGTCGACCGGCTCGGCGCCCGTCGGCGGCCACGCGGTGAGCGCCCGGCCGGCAGCCGCGGCGCCTGTCTCTTCGGTCCCTTCGGTGATGAAGCCGGTCGCGTGGCGGACCCACGCCAGGTCTGTGTCGTCCTCGGGGCGCGAGTGCACGGTCAGCGGCCTGCGACCGGTGCCGTCGGCCGCGCCGACCCACACCTGAACCGCGACGCCGCCCCGCTCGGGCACCGTCAGGGGCGCTTCGAGGGTGAGGTCCTCCAGCAGGTCGCAGCCGGCTTCGTCGGCGGCACGCACGGCCAGTTCGACGAACGCGGTGCCCGGCAGCAGCACGGTTCCGAGCACGGCGTGGTCGCTCAGCCACGGGTGCGTGCGCAGGGCCAGTCGGCCGGTCAGCAGCCGCTCGTCGCCGCCGGCCAGGGAGACGGCGGCGCCCAGCAGCGGGTGGTCGGCCGAGCCCAGTCCGGCGGCGCGGACGTCACCGGGTGCGGCCGGTAAGGCGTCGAGCCAGTAGCGCTCGTACTGGAAGGCGTAGGTCGGCAGGTCGACGCGGCGGGCGCCGGGGAAGAAGGCGTGCCAGTCCGGGGAGACGCCGTGCGCGTGCAGTTCGGAGACGGCGGCGACGAGTGCGGCCCGCTCGGGGCGGTCGGCGCGCAGGGCGGGCACGGTGACCACGTCGTCGTCCAGGCAGCCTTGGGCCAGGGCGCTCAGCACGCCCCCCGGCCCGATCTCGACGAACGTGGTCACGCCCAGGTCGTGCAGGGTCCGGACGCCGTCGGCGAAACGGACCGCCTCGCGGACATGACGGACCCAGTACTCGGGGGTGTACGGCTCGGCCAGGCGGCCGGTGAGGTTGGAGACCACCGGAATCTGCGGCTTCTCGAAGGCCAGCCCGCGGACGGCCTGAGTGAACTCCTCCAGCATGGGGTCCATCAGCGGCGAGTGGAACGCGTGGCTGACCTTCAGCCGGGAGGTCTTGCGGCCCTGCTGCCGGAAGACCTCGGCGATCGCGGTGACCGCGTCCTCGGCTCCGGACACCACGACGGACCGCGGGCCGTTGATCGCGGCGATGCCGACGCCGTCGGTGAGACGCGGAAGGACTTCGTCCTCGGTGGCCTGGACAGCGATCATCGCTCCGCCGGCGGGCAGGGCCTGCATGAGGCGGGCGCGGGCGGACACGAGCTTCGCGGCGGCGTCGAGCGACAGCACCCCGGCCACATGTGCGGCGGCGATCTCGCCTACGGAGTGACCGGCCACGTAGTCCGGCCGCACGCCCCAGGATTCGAGGAGCCGGAACAGCGCCACCTCGACCGCGAAGAGAGCAGGCTGTGCGACGCCCGTGCGGTGCAGTTCTTCCGAGTCGACGTCGGCCGCGGTGCCGAGGTGCGCGCAGACCTCGTCGTACGCGGCGGCGAACGCCGGGTAGGACGCGTACAGCTCACGCCCCATGCCCGGGCGTTGCGATCCCTGGCCGGAGAAGAGGAACCCGACGCGCCCGCCGGTGCCGGAGAGACCGCGCGCGACGCCCGGTGCCGGGGAGCCGGAGGCCACGGCCCGCAATCCCTCGGCGAGTTCCGCCGGCGTCCCGCCCTGGACCACCGCGCGGTGCTCCAGGGCCGTGCGCGTCGTGGCGAGCGAGAACGCGACGTCGAGCGGGGGGACTTCGGCGTCCGTGCGGGACAGCAGGCGTTCGGCCTGTGCGCGCAGGGCCTCCTCGGTCCTGCCGGAGATCACCCACGGCACCGGTCCGCCCGCGGCCGGGCGCGCCGCCTCCGGGACGACGGCCCCGGCGCTCTCCGCGCCTTCCTCCGGCGCTTGTCGGGCCTCGGCGTCCTGCACGAACGCTTCGGCCGACGGGGCTTCCTCGATGATCGTGTGCGCGTTGGTGCCGCTGATCCCGAAGGAGGAGATACCGGCCCGGCGCGGCCTGTCCGACGCCGGCCAGGGCGTGCGCTCGGTGAGCAGCCGTACGGCCCCCGCCGACCAGTCGACGTGCGGGGACGGCGCGTCGACGTGCAGCGTGCGCGGCAGTTCGCCGTGGCGCATGGCCATGACCATCTTAATGATGCCCGCCACACCGGCCGCGGCCTGGGTGTGACCGATGTTGGACTTGATCGAGCCCAGCCACAGCGGCTTGTCGTCGGGACGGCCCTGCCCGTACGTGGCGAGCAGCGCCTGCGCCTCGATCGGGTCGCCGAGCCGGGTGCCCGTGCCGTGCGCCTCCACCGCGTCGACCTGTGCGGTGGTCAACCGGGCGGCGGCCAGGGCCTGTCGGATCACCCGCTGCTGGGAAGGGCCGTTGGGGGCGGTCAGGCCGTTGGACGCGCCGTCCTGGTTGACGGCGGAGCCCCGGACGACCGCGAGGACCTCGTGTCCGTTGCGGCGGGCGTCCGAGAGGCGCTCCACGAGCAGCAGGCCGGCGCCCTCGCCCCAGCCGGTGCCGTCGGCACCGGCCGCGAATGCCTTGCAGCGGCCGTCGGGTGCCAGTCCGCGCTGGCGGCTGAAGCCGACGAAGGTGGCGGGACCGACCATCGCGGTGACACCGCCCGCCACGGCCAGCGAGCACTCGCCGTTGCGCAGCGACTGGACAGCCAGGTGCAAGGCCACCAGGGACGACGAGCAGGCCGTGTCGATCGTGACGGCCGGGCCTTCGAGGCCGAAGGTATAGGCCACCCGGCCGGAGGCGACACTGCCCGAGGTGCCCGTCCCGAGGTAACCCTCCAGGTCCTGCGGGGAGTTCTGGAGGGCGGCGAGGAACTCGTGGTTCATCACGCCGGCGAACACGCCGGTCCTGCTCCCCGCCAGCGAGGCGGCATCGATACCGGCCCGCTCGAAGAGCTCCCACGACGTCTCCAGCAGCAGCCGTTGCTGGGGGTCCATGGCGAGCGCCTCACGCGGCGAGATCCCGAAGAGGCCGGCATCGAACCGCGCCAGGTCCCGCAGGAACGCCCCCTCGCGGGCGTAGCTGGTCCCGCGGGACTCCGGGTCCGGGTCGTAGAGCGCGTCCAGGTCCCAGCCGCGGTCGGCGGGGAACTCCGAGACGGCGTCGTGGCCGCCTGCGACCACCTCCCACAGATCCTCGGGCGAGTCCACCCCTCCCGGGTAGCGGCAGCTCATCCCGATGATGGCCACCGGCTCCCCGGCGGCGTCCTCGTAGTCACGAAGGCGCCGCCGGGTCTCCTGGAGATCTGCGGTGACTCGCTTCAGGAAATAGCGGAGCTTGTCGTCGTTCGCCACCGAAATCGTCCCTCACCCCTGCGAAGACTTACCGGAATTCGGCAAGGGGTCACCGGACCGCGCCGAAGCGGTCAGGAAATCCCGAATTCCTTGCCGAGCAGATCGAATACTTCGTCGTCCGTAGCCGATTCCAGATCGCTGCCGCCCGTACCAGGTCCTTCCTGGACCGGCACCTTGCCGAATTCACCGGCATTCGCCAATACGGCCTGGAGCTTTGACACGATCCGGTCGCGAGTTTCACTCGCTGACAACTGCGTGACCAATTGTTGTTCAATCCTGTCCAGGTCGGCAAGTAGGGAATTCACTAGGGCCGGTCCGGCCGCCCCCGCCGTCTCCATGAGTACGTGACGGGCCAGAAGAGCGGGTGTCGGGTAGTCGAAGACCAGCGTCGCGGGGAGCCGCAGCCCGGTGGCCTTGTTCAGCCGGTTGCGCAGTTCGACGGCCGTGAGGGAGTCGAAGCCCAGGTCCTGGAAGGCGTGTTCCGGTCGGACCGTACGGTCCGACGCGTGCCCCAGGACCGCGGCCGTCTCGGCCCGGACAAGGTCCAGCACGGTCTTCTCCCGCTCAGCCTCCGGCAGCCCCTCCAGGCGCTCGGCCAGCGAGGACGCGGAGGGAGCGGCGGCAGCTTGCGCGGCCCTCCGGGCGGCCGTGGCCGGCACGAGGGCGCGCAGCACCGGCGGGGCCTCACCGGCGCGCAGCGCGCCGGTGTCGATGCGGACCGGGGCGAGTACCGCCTCGTCCGAAGCCAGTGCCGCGTCGAACAGCCGCAGCCCCTCCTCCGGCGGCAGCGACAGCACTCCGCTGCGCGCCATCCGCGCCCGGTCGGCCTCGGCGAGGCCGTCCGTCATCGCACCGGACTGTTCCCACACACCCCATGCCAGCGATGTGGCGGGCAGCCCTTCACGGCGCCGGTGCGCCGAGAAGGCGTCGAGGAAGGAATTCGCCGCCGCGTAACTCGCCTGACCGGCGCTGCCGACCATGCCGGCGACGGACGAGAACACCACGAAGGCGGTCAGGCCCATTTCCCGGGTGCACTCGTGCAGGTTCAGCACGGCGTCCACCTTGGGGCGGAAGACCTCCCTCATCCTCTCCGGTGTGACCGAGGCGACGACCCCGTCGTCGAGAACACCCGCGGTGTGCACGACGGCCGACAGCGCATGCTCGCCGAGCCCGTCCAGCATTCCGGAGACGGCCTCCCTGTCCGCGACGTCACAGGCCGCCCAGGTGACCTCGCCACCCCAGGCGACCAGTTCGGCCTCCAGCTCGGCCGCACCGGGTGCGTCCGCGCCCCGGCGGCTCGCCAGCAGGAGTCGGCGCACCTTGTGCTCGGACACCAGGTGCCGCGCGACGAGCGCGCCCAGCGCCCCGGAGGCACCGGTCACGAGGACGGTGCCGTCGGCGAGGTCCGGCAGGTCGGCGGCGGTAGTGGTGGCGGTCCCGGTGGCCTTCACCAGGCGCGGTACGAACACCTCCCCGTCGACCACCGCGAACTGCGGCTCACCGGAAGCGAGCACGGCGGGCA
>NZ_JBHWVI010000225.1:0-14254 GCF_042737005.1 Streptomyces sp. NPDC060027 | reverse complement strand
GGCCCTGGCACCATGTGTGCCAGGGCCCCGAAGGAACTGCTACACCATCTGCCGGCCCTGATACTGCACCGGCCTTCTGTGTCCGCACGAGCTCACGGGGGGTGAGAGCGTGTGCGGGGATCGCGGTTGCTCGACCGGAGACCACCTCACTATCGATGTCCTGCGGTACCCGGGCTCAGCCATTCCACCCGGGCGATCCTGATGGCGCTCGGCTCCTCCGTTCTTTCCCTCTTGACCAACCATTACCAAAGGGGGACTGCGTAATGCTGGCACTGCTCTACTGCGTGTTGCGTCGCGACCTGAGGAAGCGTCACTCTTCGGCAGCCAGCCCCGTCGCCCGTCCTGCATCTGCTCTGGCTTAGAACCCCACTGCCGAACCTCCCGGTGCGCACGCCCGCAGCCGACGCCTTCACCGAGGTACCACTCACACACCTTCACTGCTGCGAACTGCACTTGCCAGTACTGCAAGTGCGGTCCTGCTCACGGCGGCCCCTGATCACTGCGGGCCGCCCGGTCCGGTCGTCAGCCCCGTCGCCGACCTGCGACAACCCTGGCTTCGGAACTCCACCACCGCACCGTCCTGCCAACTGCAACTACCGGTACTACTGCCCGGCAGTTCGTGTCTGCCGGGCCTTGCTGATCTCGACTACGAGAGAAACCATAGCCAGACGATCAACCAATGTCTACTCCAGCCAACATAGATTTTCGCGTCTCCTGCGAGGAACAAGTCGGTCCCGAACAGGGACGATGAAGGACCGTCCGGAAGGGTTGGCGGGCTAGGTCCAGAGCACAAGCACGGCGCTCGCACCGGGCAGTGCGCCGCACAGGCGTGAGGGATCCTGAATGGACACGATGAGCAGCTCCGAGGCCGGAACCTGGCCGAGGTCGTGTCCATCAGCTCCGAAGATCGTTGGAGGAGACGTCGCGCGCAGGATCCGACTTCACCCTTGGGATGCGCACGACCGGAGGGCCCGATCCGCGTCCTGTGGTCCCGGACCCTCACCCACTACCACTGGTGACCCGCCGCTGCCCTCACCCGGGTGGCGTCGCCGGTGCAGCGGCGGCCGTCCACTGGGGGCACTTTGGTGGGGTGGCCGCCCGGAACCGCCCCTCCCCCTCGCGGTCCGGGCCGCCTCACCGTCAGGCCGGCCGGCCGGCGCACTCCCTGTCACCAGCGCGCTGACGGCCCGTGGCGTGCTTGTCGACGGCAGACGTCGTTTCATTTGAGATCGCACACTGGGACCGAACCCGATGTCCGACCGCTGAGGACTCGAGCCCCGCTGCCCGGTCTAAAAGCTGGTCGGCCGTCGCTCGCACGACCAAGTCCAGGACGTCGTCCACCGAGGCCGCCACTCCTCCGGTCGGGTGAAGACACCGGGATCAAAGAACCTCTGCGGGTGCCCGCGCGTAGTGCCAGGCATGAGGCAGATCAATGACGCGCATGTGGCCCTGCCGGGCCTGGCCGTGGTGGAGGTCGCGGCTGCGGACGACGAGACCGCCTTCGCGGTCCAAGACCTGATCGCTGCGCGGTGCGCCGCCGCGGCTGGCGGACCGTACGACCCGGGAGCCTGACGAGCCCGGCGTGCGGCTGCGGTTCTTCCTGGACCTACAGCAGGACATCGACACGTAGGCCCGCGACGAACGCCTCGAGGAACGCCGGGCGCGCGGGCGGTCGGCGCGGTACGCCAGCAGGCTGACCTGCCTTGGTCGGGGTCATGGTCGGGCCTGCGGGTCCCTAGCCGGTGGTGTGGCCGGGGGCGGGGAGTTCAGGCGGGAAGTGCTGTTCCAGGATCTCCGCCCACCGGTGCAGGACGACGAAGCCCGTCGGTTCCGGCCTGCGCCTGGACCAGCTCGGTCAGCGCGTCGATGAACGGCTGAGCAGGCGTGCCCGGCGGCATCGCGGCGGCGGCCTGCTTCAGGCGTTCGCGCGGCCGGGAAGACACCCTTGGCCCACGCGTCCTGTTCCTTGATGTGCCGGGAGCCTGACTCGAAGTTGATCTGCATGATGGTCCAGTGCGGGCAGTCCGGCGTGTGCCACATCTGAATCGGCAGCCCCACGCCGACGCAGGCGTTCTCAGGGCCGGGTCCCGCCTTGCAGTCCGGACACACTTCGCCTTCCGTCTCTGCGAAACCCTTCATCGAGATGCTCCCGTCGCCTGGAGAGCACGAGCCTGCCATGGGCGATCACTGGCTGACCAGGGGTTCGCCGTACGGCGTCCAGCCTGGTGGCCTCGCGGTATTGCTGACCTGCCGTGGTCGGCCTGTGGTCGGGTGTGCCCATCAGGCCGACCGCACCCCGCCCGTAGCGCCCCGGCGATGGACAACAGTTCAGGCAGCACTCCACTGGTGCGCGCGGCCGCCGCGCCACTCGATCCACCGGTCTTCGTCCAGGATGCTGTCGGGATCCTGGATGCCCGCGCCCTCGAGGAACACCACCAGATCGTGATCGCTGTAGGCGGTGCCGAGGATCTCGTACCGGCCCTGGGAGTGCACGGTGACTCTCCGGCCGCCTGTGCGGGACGGCGGGTGTACGACGATCGGCGCGTTGCTCACCCTTCCCAGCGTGCCCCTGACCGGCCTGCCCGGCGAGCCCGCTGCCGGTGGTCAGGGAGTGTCGCCGGAGTAGTAGAAGCGGCAGCTCACGCCAGGGCCCGGGGTGCGCGGTCTTCCGGGGCGCGGGTCGTACAGCGACCGCCCGCCGGGGAACTGTCCGAGCTCGGTGGACAGGGCGGCGCCGTCGTCGACTTCGTCCGGGCGCCAGCCGGTGATGTCCAGCAGCAGTCCGTCCAGCGGCCCGCCGACCAGCGCGGCATACGTCTGGTGCGGCAGCGGGCCGGGGTTGGGGTCGTCGTGATCGTGGCCGTAGACCCGACCGCGCAGCAGTTGCTCATCGCCATTCATCCGACCAGCCTTCCAGCCACCACCGACAACGCGGGCTTGCCCAGGAGCACCGTGGGCTTGCCCGCGCCGCCGGCGGAAGGGCTTGCCCGGGTCTGGTACGGAAGCGGGAGAACCAGCCGCCAGCCTTCTGCGCGGCCTGCTCGGCCTCCTGCTCCTGGCGGAGGCGCTCCTGCTCCTGGCCCTCGCGTTCGTCGGCTTCGGCCTGCTGCTGGGCTGCGACGGCCCGGCTCTGGCAGTCCTCACACAGGTGCGGGTGCGACTCGCGCGACTGACCCCAATCCCGCCGGTCGACCGCCGCCCATCGGTCGTCGCTGAACTTCCGCCCGCAGTCCGCGCACACCGGCCGCCGCGCCTCCCGCGCCGCTGCTTCCCGCTCTGTACGCCGCCGTTGCTCTTCCCTGGCGGCTTGGCGGCGGCGGGCGAGGGCTGCGTCCCCGGCGGGGGTTGCCGATCGCGTCCAGCAGCGGCTCACGGTGGTCCCGGCCGAAGCGCCAGAACGCGGGCCCGGCCGGACCGTGCTCGCGCAGCAGCCTGCTCAGCCACTCCTGGAAGAGAGGAGTCTGGGCCTGGGACGCTTCGATGGACACCTCAGCGTTCAGTGACGCCGAGGCGATGCCGAGGCGCGCCTCTGTGTAGAGGACGAAGTTCAGGTGGCCCTTCGTCGGATCGGTGAGGTTCAGGTTGACTGGTTCGAAGGTCAACGTGACGCTCCAATGTGGGCGGTGCCTGGTGAGCGGCTGATCAGGAGGCGCGGTGTTCGGGGCGCAGGGTGAGGCCGCGGTGCAGGAACTGGTCGGTGTCGTCCGGCCCGAGCCCGAGAGCGCGGGAGACGGCGGCGCCTTCGTCGTCGTGCACGAAGGCAAGCAGGATCTTGTGGCTGGCAGGGTCGGCCATGGTCCGGCGGGCAGCTCCGACGGTGTGGGTGACGCAGCCGGTGGTGCCGTCTTCCACGATCTCCCGCCGCGTGGTGTCGTCCCAGACGTTGAGCTGGAGGCGGGCGCCTTCGGTGGAGCAGTCCTCCTTGGAGTCCGCACCGAGCACGCACCGCCCAAGCATCGCGGCGTGGGCGTGGCGCTGGAGGTAGTCGGACTTCTCCAGGAGGCGGTCGACTTCCTTCTCCAGGTTCTCGCGTGCCTTCTCGGGGCTGACGAGCGAGGTCTTCGGGTTGTAGGGCTGTACCCGGATCTTCAGCGACGACAGGCTGCGGGCGAGGTCGTCGGCGACGCTGAGCAGGCCCACGAGGTTGACGTCGCCGCGCTGCCGGGGCGGCGGCAGTTCGTCGGGGTAGCTGTCGAGCGGTTCCAGGGGTTCGTGCAGGTCGGTCAACGTGGTTCCTCCCACTCGGATGCCAACGCTTCCCGATTCTCGATCCGCACCGAGGTCGAAACGGGGCGAAGACGGAGACCGGCCACGTGCTGGCCGGTTGACATCCCCTCAGTGGTCTCGGCCTACTCCTCTGCCCTGGTCCGGGCGGGTTGTGTGGTGCTGCTGGTCTGCGGGACCGGTCGCGTCTGTGGCCTCCTGCTCGGGCTGTGGCCGGTCGGTGATGGCGCGGCGGCGGGCATCAGCCTCGCGCTTGTAGGCGACGAACCGGGCAAGGCTCTCCGGCGTACGCATCCATGTCGCGGGGTCGGTCGTGCGGCCCTCCAACTGCTCCGGCACCGCAACCTGCTGGTGGGCGTGGACGGCGGCGGCCCGCTGTGCCGGGGTGGGGGCTGCGTCTCGGTCGGGGTGGTAGACGGCGTGCATCCCGGTCGCCGCGGGGGCTTCGTCCTGGGCGGCGGGTGCAGTGCCGGCGGCGCGGATCGCGTTCTGCAAGGCGATCCCACGGCCCTTTCCCGGACTAGCAACTGCATGGCGGTGGACGCATGCGGACAGGGTTAGGCCCAGCGTGGAAACTGCTGTCGGAGGTTCCTGCCGGAGGAAGGATGAGCATGGGGGCAGACGAGTGGTCAGCTCTTGCTGGGGTGTCGTCAACGGTGCTGGCACTGGCAGCGGTGGTTGTCGCTCTGCTTGCGTTCCGGTCCGAACACCAACGGGCGCGCTTCGAAGGTGCCCGAGCCTTGCATCATGACCTGACCACGGGAGAAGTCGCTGCGGCCCGCAAGATCGTCGGAAGCCTCCACTACGGCGACTTCGGCTCTACGTCCAGCCCTGCTGACTGGAGCCAGGCTTTGACCTCCTACTTCACCTTGCTCTGGTGCTTTGAGCGGATTGAAGCAGGTCGCACTGCCTTAGCCCGGAATGTTGTCCGCGGTCAGCGGAGGGACGAGGCGGTCGACTACCTCGATGCCCTCGTTGCCTGGCATGTAGCCGAATACGCCTGTGGCTTCGCCACCGCACGAGGCAAGCTTGCAGAAGCATCTGCCGAGGAGGTCTCCGACAGCGACTCGGCCTCTGGTTTCGGCAGACTGCTACTCGCCTTGCAGGAACGTGGGTTGGTCGATCGCGCCTATCGGGCAGGGACATGTCCGGGGGCCGGGTGTCCCTGCGCGTGTCACCACCAGCCGCTGTCCTAGAAGCGCATGTCCCTTGTTCAGGATGGCGTGTCCTTCGGTGGTCCGGTCAGCATCTCTCTGCCAGCTTCCCGTGCACGTCTCCGCGCCTGTCGGTCACGGCCGCTGGCCCGGTCCAGGACCGGGTCCGTGCTCGGGGCCGGACTGCTGGTGCTGCTGGCTGCCCGGGTCAGTGACCGAGGCGTTCTGTTCTCGGCCGGCGATGGCGCGGCGGCGTACGGCGGCTTCCCGGGTGAAGGCGGCGAGCCGGTTGAGAGGTTCCGGTGTGCGCATCCACGTCGCGGGGTCCGTGGTCCGGCCCTCGATCGGCTCCGCGTCATCGTCGAACAGCGCCCGCCGCATGCCGGTCACCGACGGACGCACCGGCACCGCAGCCCACGTCACCTTCCAGCCCGCCGGCACGTCGTGGAGCGCCAGCCGCACGGCGGCGGTCTTGCCCCGGCCCGGGTCGCCGAAGACGCACGCCGCGCCCTGCACCGCCATCGCCTGCCCGACCGCCTGCCCACCGCCCGCACCGCCGGCGTCCGCACCAGGCACGCTCCCGCCGGCAAACCCACCAGCCACCGCGCCGCCCTCCCCCGACGGCACCACCCCGGCCACCGGCACACGGTGAGACTGCCGCGGCGCAACCGTCGTCGACGCCGTGCCGCTCTGCCCCAGCCCGGCCAGGGCAAGGTCCGCCAGCGCCCGCCGCGCGTGCCGCTCTCCTTGCGCCTGCCGCACCACGGCACGCTCCGGCAGAGCCCTGCCGGCCTCCAGGTCCCGGCGCACCGCCCGGTACAACGACGGCGGACGGGTGCGACGTGTGTTCAGTGCTCGCCCGGAACCGGAAATCGGCCCGGCGGGAGGGGGACCTGTCGAAGGTGTCCGACCTGAACGTGGCGATGCGGTCGCACCAGGCGGCCAACCGATGACGGCGGCGACGGCCGACGAAGTGTCTCTGTCGGCCGAGTGCACGTTGGGCCGGTGGCCGGGCTATACGGACGTGCACGCGGAATGCCGCCAGACGAAGGACGTGCCGCTGCCCCACGCGAACGGCATCCTGCTGGCACGCCGTTGCGGCTGCACATGTCACCGGCGGGGCGGTGCCTCGTGACCGCGGCGCTGCACTTCGGCCGTCACTGTGATGAGGTGGTCGAGAGCCCGGACGACGAGGTGTACTCGGCCACGAACCCGGGAACAGCGGGCCGGGGAGGGGACATCTGGGCTCAGCCGCGACCACGCCGGCCTCGTCGGGCCGGATCCGGTGGCGCCGGCGGTGCTCCGGTCACCCCGGGCCTGGACCGCTCATCATGGGCAAAGAGGCATGCTCCTCCTGATGGCACCAGCCCGGGCCGGACAGAGTGTCAGCGGCCTGACTGAGTGATCCCCTCAGCGACCTGCCCGACCACGTCGACGACCCCGTGACCGAAGGCCGTCGGGGCGACCAGCACCCCGAACACCAGCACGATGAGCACCGTCAACTGCTCATCGGACCGCTTCCGCGCCTCCGTACGGCGCCGGAGCCGCACGACGATGACGACCGCCAGGAGCACCGCCACATTGATCGTCAGCACCACAAGCCCCCTCCAGTGAACGCACCTCCCACAGATGTAGCGAGCACAGACGGCCGGGGACGCGGCGGATGCTGGTAGATGGCAACAAAGCACGTACAGATCGGCCAGATTCGCAGGCTTGCCGGCACCGGCTCCGAGTGCCTGCGCAAACGTGCCGCAGGAAGGGAAAGCACCCCCTCTCCGGCCACAATCCCACTCCCCCGAGATGACGAAACAGCCATCGGACCGCTGCGAGGTCGGCAGATCCCAGGCGCTACTGGCAACCATGGAACGTGCGCGCCTGCTGCGCCCGTGCTTTCCCACGATCTCGTCAGGCGCGCTCGGGTCGGCCGGGCGCGCCTGTGTCCTGGGAGAGCGGTGAGGGCCTGCGGGGTGTAGAGAGCGCGGGCAGGAGTTCCCACAGGGGCCGGGATCCGGCGGCCCAGGAGCCGAGCAGGTGGCGGTCGACGAGGTGCAGTCGCTGCTGGCGGGCGAAGATGCGGCCGGGCTGGGTGATCCTGCCGTTGGTCACCATCACCACGACATCCCCCTTGTGGACCGGACGGCCCGTTCCGTTGAGAACCTGCAGTTCCGGGGTGCCCACCGCGGCACCGCGTTCACCGTGCCGGCGGTGCTTGCACTGGATCACCCAGCGGCGTCCCAGCGGATCGGTCGCCTTCACGTCCGCTCCCAGATCGCCCTGCCCTCCGACCTGGACGGCATCGGTGCAGCCGTCCCGGTGCATCAGGTCGCGCACCGCGTACTCGAACTGCTGGTGGGAGAGCCCATCCAGCTGGGCCAGTCCGTAGCGCAGAGCGCGTGAGCGGGCCTGCTCCCACTGCATGCGCTGCGCCCGCTGCTGCCACCATCCGAAGCCGCCCAGGGCGGCGAGGACGGCCGCGATGAGCAGGAACCACCAGTGTGCGAGCAGCCAGTTGACCACCATGACGACGAGAGCGGCCGCTGCGACGGCGGCCACGACCGGCGCGGTGACGGATGTGTCGTGTCGGCTGCGCCGGCGGCTGAGGCGCCGGCCGGTGGTCCGACGCCTGACGGGCGGACGCCGGGTCATCGCCCGCCTCCCAGGGCCGCGAGGTCGATCGGGTACGACACGCTGGGTGCGGGCGCCGCCTTGCGCGGTGCGGGGGTGTCGAACCTGATCGGATACGACACCGTCGGGCGTGGGACGGCTACCCGCGGGGCGTTGTGGGGGACGTCGTCGAAGCGGATCGGGTAGGTCACCGACGGCGTGGGCGACACACCGCCGGTTCCGTCCGAGGCCGAGGTGTGGCCGAAGCCGAGTACAGCCAGGCCGAAGACTGCGAAGAAGGTCATCTCCCGGCGGGCGCCGGGCGCCCAGCGGGAGTGTCCGCGTACCGGCGTTCCGTCGGAGCGCATGTACGGACGGACGAAAGGCATGGGTCCCCCAGGTGATCGTGGCTCGGCTGCGTCACGGTCATGCTGGCGGGAGGCACTGACAGTGGATCACCTGATGAGGTACAACTACCGTGTTTTGAGGGCTAGTTCAGGACATGAGGCATTCGCTCATGTGTTCTTCGCCGTGTTCTTCCCGGGGCAGGAGAAGCATTGCGGTACCAGCCGGGGAGCGGCTGCGGTCTGCCTCGGAAGGCTGATTCACCTGCGGCGCAGGCATGCAAGATGCGACCGGGGCTCTGCCGTGGCGGTGCGGGTCATCAGGCCGGAGGCCCCCGCGGATCCAGCCGTTTCCGGGAGTTGCCGCCACTGGGCGACAGATGGGGAGTGAGGGGCTGTTGTGGGGTGCTCGGGGCAAGGAGCGGTCAGGGCCGAGCAGGACGTCATGCCCGAGCAATGCTCAAGACCTGTGGATCGGCCTCGGGTTGCACGCGAAGGGCGAACCTTCCCGAGTGATCGATTGATGGTCATCGAGTAGGCGGCCGGGGCTGCGAACACCGGTCGGGAAGGCACGCCCGTGTTCAGCGTAGTCAACGCCGACGGCATCACCACCAACAACGGCTCCGCACTCATCGACGAGATCGTCCGGGAGGGTGCGAGACGGATGCTGGCCGCCGCACTGGAGGCGGAAGTCGACTCCTATATAGCTCAGTTGGCCGACCAGCGAGACGGGAGCGGGCGCCGCCTGGCGGTCCGCAACGGCTACCACCGGCCCCGCTCGGTGACCACCGCGTCCGGGACGGTCGAGGTCAAGGCTCCCGCGCGTCAATGACAAGCGCATCGACGAGGCGACGGGCGAGCGCAAGCGGTTTTCCTCGGCGATCCTGCCGCCCTGGTGCCGCAAGTCCCCGAAGATCAGCGAGGTGCTGCCGCTGCTCTAACTCCACGGCCTGTCGTCCGGTGACTTCGTGCCCGCGCTCAAGCAGTTCCTCGGCTTCTGGAACGCGATGAACGAGGTCTTTCCCGAGACCCGCCACCAAAGGTGTTGGGTTCACAAGACGGCCAACTGCCTCGATAGCCTCCCGAAGTCCGCCCAGCCCGCGGCGAAGAAGGCCATCCAGGGCATCTACAACGCCGAGGACAAGGAGCACGCGGCCGCCGCGGTCAAGGCGTTCGCCAGGCAGTACGGCGCGAAGTTCCCCAGGGCCGTCAAGAAGATCGTCGATGACGAGGACGAACTGCTGGCCTTTATGACTTCCCCGCCGAGCACTGGATCCACCTACGGACCACCAACCCGATCGAGTCGACCTTCGCGACCGTCCGTCTGCGGACCAAGGTCACCAAGGGCGCCGGCTCCCGGGCCGCCGCCCTGGTCCGAGCCGGAGCCCGCTTCGAACGCGGCCGGCTCATCGAACGCCCTGGGCGCATCACAGCCGCATGACCGGGCAAGCCGCCTATGCTGCGGGAATGATCAAGCCGATTGAACTCGTCATCTTCGACTGTGACGGTGTGCTCGTCGACAGTGAACGCATCGCCGTGCGCATCCAGATCGCGTTGGGAGCAGAGCTCGGCTGGCCGCTGACTCAGGCGGACGTCATAGACCGATTCATCGGGCGCTCACGGGAATCCATCTGCGAACAGATCGCCCAGCGGCTGGGGGAGGAGATCGCCGCCTTCTGGTGGAAGCAGCTGATTCAGCGCCACCGGGAGGCGGTGGACGCAGGGCTTGAGGCCGTGGACGGGCTGCCCGAGGCACTGGCCGAGATCACCCTGCCGGTCTGCGTCGCCTCCAGCGGCTCCCACGAGAAGATGCGCCACACTCTCGGCGTCACCGGACTCTACGACCGGTTCACGGGCCACATTTTCAGCTCTACCGAGGTCTCCCGGGGTAAGCCGGCCCCCGACCTCTTCCTGCATGCGGCACGGCAGATGGGCATCGATCCTGCGGCCTGCGCCGTGGTCGAGGACAGCTACCCTGGCGTCCAGGCCGCCCGCGCCGCCGGGATGCACGCCTTCGGTTACGCGGGCGGGCTCACCCCGGCCGAACGACTCGAAGGCCCCGGCACCATCGTCTTCCACGACATGCGCAAACTCCCCAACCTCATCAACGAGCAGTAGACCCGCCGTCCCTGCCCCTTGTAGCCGAGCATCCACAGGAATTGACAATTTCTCGTCATGCCCGGCGAACTCGGCCAAAGGGCTACGCCCGATGTCCCCGATCATGACCGAGCGCCCGGCATCCACGCGATCTGCTCAGAAATCCAGGTCGAGGTAGTCGATGTCGTTGATGGCCACGTCCGAGATTTCCGTGGCGCGGCTTCCGCCGTCCTGGAAGTAGATGTCCTTGAATCCTTCGGCGATGATCTGGCGCAGCTCCTGGTCGCCTGCGCCGGCGTCGCGGGCGTCGAAGAGGCGCTGTGCGTATGCGGCGGGGAGGTGGACGGTGAGGCGGCGGAAGCGGCCGTCGTCGGTCGTGCCGACGGGTGCGGTGTAGCCGAAGCGGGCTCGCGTCTCCACAGTGATGCCGCCTGCGGAGGCGGCCTGCTTGCGTCGGCGTTTGCGGACCCGCGGCTGCCAGCGGGATCGCACCGCGGCGTCGATCTTCGCGGTGATGTCCTTGGGCGGGTGCTTCCTGGCTCCGCGCCGGTAGCGGTTCACCGAGTCGGCGGTGACGCCCAGTTCCGCTGCCACGGCCTTCGCGGTTCCCAGCTGTTTGAGCAGGTAGTTGATGCGGGCCGGGAGGGTCTTGGGAGGCTCGCGGGTGAACGCTTCCCGGTCGGCGCGTTCGATCGCCTCGTCGATCTCTCCCACGTCTCTACTCTCCGTCGTCCAGGACGGCGTCGCCGCCCTTGATGTGGCGGGCGGGGTTGAGGCGCTGTTCCATCAGGTCGACCGCCCAGGCCAGGTCCTGGACGCCTTCGAGTTTGGCCAGGCCGGGGGTGGGGCCGAGGCGGAAGCCGCCGGGCTGGGGCTTGCCGGAGGCGCTGTAAGGCAGGAAGTCCAGCGGGCTGCGGCCGGGTGAAGGGTAGACGACGCAGTCGGACAGCACGGCCAGCGGGTACAGGCCCGTCATCTTGACCATGTTGTTCAGCTTGCGGTGCATGTTCACCCGCGCCTTGGAAATGACCGCGGCACGGATGTCGGGGCGCCAGGTCGGGCGCTCCAGTGCCGGCCATCGTTCGCCCTGCCGGTAGTGGCGGCCCTGCGGGCGCTCACGGAGTTTGCCGACGCCACCCTTGACAGTGGCCTTGATCGCGGCGAGGACCGCGGCCAGGGCCGGGTCGGCGTCCTTGTGCCGCTCCATCGCCGCGAGGAACTCCTGGTCCGTCAGATCCTTGGTGACGCCGAGGTCGGCCAGGGTGTCAACGTATGCGGTCTTGAGCCGGTCATGCCACGGGTCCAGGTACGCGCCCGTCTCGCGGCGCAGGTAGGCCTCGATCGGCTGGACGTTGTGGCCGAGTTCCTGGGCGTAGGCGACGGTGTGCGTCTGGTACCAGGCCGGGCCCTCGGGGCGGATCCCGGACGGGGTGAACGGCGAGGGCAGGCGCGGGTCCATCTCGATGCGGCTGAGGTCGACCAGCCAGGAGCCGGGGATCTTCGGGTTGAACGCCGGACCGTGGAAGTGGTCCGGGGCGGACAGGCCCACGGTGAGCCGGGCCGCGGCTGCGAGGAACGCGGTGTTCAGATCCAGGCCCACCACCCACGGCAGGGACGCTTCCTCCCCCGTGAGCAGATCCACGTCACGGACCCACTGGTACGCCTCCTCGTCCAGGAAGCCGCCCGTCCAGCCGGAGTTCACGACCACGGGATGCTCGGCAGTGGCCTCCGGCGGCGCCGGATCCATCGGCTCGGTGCCCAGCGAACCCGGGTTGTAGCCGGACACCCAGTGCCCTGCCTGGTCCTGGACGGCTCGGGTGGGCGGGCGCAGCGCGGTCATCAGCTCCAGCCCGGAGACGGCCGTGCTGCCGCGCGGTGTGATGACCCGCATCGCGTAGATGCCCAGGACGCGGGCGATGTCGGCCGGCTCCATCTGTGCAACGCCCGGCCAGGAACGCTCATCGAGGGCGTCCCACGACAGGACGGCGAGCTGTACGCACTGGCGCTGGCCCGACTGCGCGGGCCGGTAGATGCGCGCCCACGGGCCGAACCCGCGCTGGGTGAGCTTCCACTTCGCCTTTTCGACCTGCTTGACCACAGGATGGTCGGCGGGCAGGCGCAGCGAGCGGCGTTGCTCATGGCCCTCCAGGCGCTCGGGCAGGCCGAGTTTCACCGCGGCTGCCGCGGTGAGCACGACCAGTGGGTCGGCGTCCTTGCCGTTGCGGTGCAGTTTCGCCGCACCGAGTCCGGACTCGGTGAGGGTCCACTCCACCAGTTCCGGGATCGTGGTGGCCGGGCAGTCCTGCACGATGCCGTCGATGCCGTACGCGGAGCCGTCGCCGTCGAGGACTGTGAGCGGGCCGTGCGGGAAGCGCGGGTCGGTGTCCAGGGGCGGGGCGGCCCTCTTCTTCACCGGACGGTACGACGACGCGGTAGGCCGGGTAGCGGGGCTCTTCGGATCCGGTGCGCTCTGGTCTGCGGGCGTTTGGGTTGCGGGCGTCGTCGGTGGCCCGGGCACGGCAGGTGGGCCGGAGAAGGGCTCCGGGGCCGGGGACGGTGTGGGGGCTGAAGGCGCTCCCGGCGGTGTCGATGCCGGGGATCGGGGTGCCGGTTGCCGGGCAACGTCGCCGCCGCCAGGGGGTGTTGCGGGGGCAGGGTAGCGGTGGGCGAGGCCCTCGAGGAGACGGCGGTAGGCCTCCAGGCGCTCGCCCCTGGGTTCGGCGCGGCCGGCTTCCCAGGCGGTGATGCTCGGTACCCGTACACCTAGTGCCTGGGCAACAGCAGCCGGGGTAAGGCCGGCCGCCTCCCGCAGCCGGACCCGCTCGGCCGGGACGGGCAGCACGGTGCCGTCATCGACAGCGGCAAGGAGCGAGTCGATCGCGGTGAACAACTGCGGAGGCTGGTTCGTCATCTGCGGCTCTTCCTCGCTCACCGGACGCCCTGGCGGATCTCTTCGAGCCGTGTCATCAGCCGCTGATAGCGCTGCGAGGCGGCCTGGGAGGAGTTCAGGCCCTGATGGGCGGCGATCTGCCGCCAGTCCATGCCCCGGCGCCTCGCCTCGATGACCACCTGAGTCTCCAGCCGGTCCAATTGCTCGCGCATGTCCTCGAACAGGCCCAGAGCAGCGCCCACGTCGTCCGGGCCCACGCCCGGCTCCCGCCCGTGATCGTTCTGCTCGCCGGCGGCCGCCAGCAACCGCCCCACGAGCAATGCATCCTGCTCGACACGACGCGCAGCCGTCGTGTCCTGCCTGTCCCCGGAAGCGGGGGCCAGCGCAGACAGCCGGTCACGGGCCTGCTGACGGGAATCACGTGGCATACCGTCACCGTATCGCACAGAGGCAATGAAACAACGATTTGTTGTTTGCTTGAAGCTTTTGCCGCTCTAACACGAGGCCAGGCCTGGCTTTGTTCACGAGAATGGACAGCAGATGCCGGCAACTCCGGGAGGCGCGAGCGTCTGCCGCTGTTCGATTGCCAGACGACTAGAAGAGGTCCGCCGACGGGTCCTGTGTGAGGCTCTCGATGATCGTGTGCATCCATGGGCTGCGCACGGCCGGCAGCCGGACCAGGGTGTGTTGGAACGTGTTCCGGTCGGCCCGGAACAGGTGGTTGGGGCGCGGCGGGAGAGGGTCGTCGCGGAGGACGTCTTGAGGTGTGCCGCCCGACGCGGGAACCGGCAAGTACGGCTGGGGAGAGACCAACCAGAGCCACACCCCCAGCGGCAGGGGTATCGAGTATGCCGATGCAGCCGGGCCGTCGGGGGTCCAGTTCCGGCCTGTCTGGGGATGGACCGGTACGAGGACGATGTCGACGCCCGCGTCGGGAGCGG
>NZ_JBHWVI010000224.1:0-14265 GCF_042737005.1 Streptomyces sp. NPDC060027 | reverse complement strand
TACGTTCGGATCGAGCAGCAGTTCGCACAGGTAGCCCACGTCTGATCCAGCGGCGCCGGACTGGGATGTACCGGCACGGCCCCGACCCACCCACCGGCCCGCAGACACCGACCCGCACCCGCACCCGCACCCACCACGAGGCGAACCCTCAACGCCGAGGCCTGCGCGGCGGAGGCGGCGGCCCCTCGTCCGGCGAGGGCGGAACAGGCGGCGGGGGAGGAGGCGGCGGAGGCCCGTCCTGCCTCCGCTTCGGCGGGGGTCCGATCGGCCCCACCACCGTGGGCGCCCCGTACACATCACCGGGCGCCCGGGAACCCCCCGGCGCCGGCCCCCGATCCTCCGGCTCCCGCAACTCGTCCGGCACCCTCAGATACGGATTGGTGTCCGGGTTGGGCGCCCGATACGACCGCTGAGGCCGATACGGCCCAGCACTCCCATCGCCCCCAGCCCCAGCCCCCGCACCCGAACCCACCCCAGCCCCCGGACCCACCCCGGTAACCACACCCGAACCCGAACCCGAACCCGAACCAACCCCCTCAAGCCCCCCAGCCCCCCCAAGCCCCCCACCCCCCAAGTCACCCCGTGCCAACCCAGCAACAGCAGCCCTCCGCCCCGCAGCCCCACTCGCACAAGCCAGCAACGCCCCCACCGCCCCGGCCCCCGCCCCCCACGCGGCACCGAGCAGCAACGCCACCCCCAGCCGCCCGTGCAACTCGATCCCCGCCCCGAACGCGTCGAAGCCGAGTACGGACAGAGAGGCGTCCACCGACACCTCCGTCAGCCACGCGAGCAGCGGCAGCGCCAGCGCCGTCACGACCCCGAGCCGCAGTGCGCAGCGCCCCGCGAACCGCGGCGCGCTGTCGCCCCGTACATCTGCGGCACCCGGTACTCCCACAACGGTGGCACCCCCGGCCCGTACAAATGGCGTACGCGCGGCCGTCAGAACGCCCGCGTACAGCATCATGAGCGCGGCAGCGACCCCCAACAGCCATACCCGCCCGTCGAGTTCGGCGAGCCGCCCGAGCGTGACGGGCCGGTCGGTGTCGACGGCCAGCAGCTTGTCGAGGGGGTCGGGCAGCAGCTTGGCGAGCTCGCCCGTCGCCTTGCCGTCCCAGGGCACGAAGAGCCCGACGGGGATGCCCAGCCACACACCGTTGGGCGCACCGAGCAGAGCCGCTCCCGCGATCCGCTTCGGATGGTCGTCCCCGATCGCCGCGTACGCCGCCGCCGCGAGCCCCGCCAGGACCGCGACCAGCAGGACCGCGACGAGCGAGGAGACGGCCGGCCGCACCGCGCGGTGCACGGCGTCCCAGCCGCGGGGCAACGGCGTACGCCGGGAGGCCAGCAGGGCGATCAGCAGGACTCCGGCGGCCCACACGGTCCCGCCGAGCAGCGTCGGAGCGGTGTCCACGGAGAAGCCCACCGCCGCCTTCGCGTCCACCAGGTCGCCGATCTTGCCGGGCAGCAGACCGCCCAGATCTCCGAGCCCGCCCGGGAGTTTGTCCGTGATGTCCCCGAGTCCGCCGCCTCCCCCGGTGACCTTGTCGAGCCCGAGCTCCCCGCCGTCGATCGTGATGACGTCGTGGCCGGCCCACGCGAGCCCGCCCAGTGTCGCCACGAAGAGGACGATCACCGCTCCGGCCCGCGCCAGGAGTTCGGAGGGTGTGATGGCAACTCCGGCCCCGCGCAAGGACCGTAGGAAGAACCACGACATCAGCAGCGCGCCGACCAGCCCGACGCCCAGTGGCGTGATCTGGATGGCGGTGTGCGCCTCCGCTCCCTTCAGGCCGAAGGCCGAGACATCGCCGGACGGCGTCACCGCACCGCCTGCCCCAAGGGCCACCACCGCCGCGGTCATCGGGCCGAGCGAGGCCGTCGCATCGGCCCCGAGCAGGTGCAGACCGAGCGCGGCGGTGCCCGCCATGCCGATCAACGCCCAGCTCACGGAGGCGATCGTGGACAGCAGGACATCCCCCCACGGCACACTCCTGGTGCTCCCGCCGTGGTGTGTCGTTCCGATGCTCATCGCAAGACCCCCCGATCCGCGCAGCGGTGATCCCCGCGTATGTCCTCCTCGCGTGGGATTACCACTCTCCGGGCCGGTTTCACCCCCGTCAACGGAAACGGGCAACTCGCCCGTACCCATCCTTCACATGGCCCGACTTTCGGTCAGGGGGCCTCTACTGAAATAGTTCCCCACGATGTTCGACATCCCTAGACTCCCTGCGATGGGGTAACTCGGGGGACAACTCAGTGGGGCTGGAGTGCCGGAACTCGTACTGGAAGTGAATGGACGGACCTGGACGCTCGACGCGGCCAGGCCCTACGCCCTCGGACGTGATCCGCAGGGTGACATCGTGCTCGAGGACGCCAGGGTCTCCTGGCGTCACGCCACGATCAGCTGGAACGGCCGTAGTTGGGTCATCGACGACCACGGGAGCACCAACGGCACGTTCGTGCAGGGGCAGCGGATCCACCAGATGGAGATCGGCCCCGGTTCGGCCGTGCACCTCGGCAACGCGACCGACGGACCGCGCCTGAGCCTGTCCGGCGCGGCGGCCTCGGTGGCGAAGCAGCAGCCGTTCGCGGCTCAGGGCGCCGGCCCCGGCTGGGCTCAGCAGCCGACGCCGCAGTCACCGGAGCAGGCCCGGCAGCCGCAGCAGGCGGGGAGCATCCCGCAGCAGCAGGGACCCGGTGGAGGCGCGGGGGCGCCGCCGGTCTACGGCGACCGCAGCCCGACGACCTTCCACCAGTTCTCGCTCGGCCGGGTGATGCGCATCGGCCGTGCGCTGGAGAACGAACTGGTGGTCTCCGACCTCCAGGTCTCCCGCAACCACGCCGAGTTCCACGCGACGCCGGACGGCCGCTTCGAGATCCGCGACCTCGGCTCGCACAACGGCACGTACGTCAACGGTATGCCGATCGCCAAGGGCGGCTCCGCGCTGCTCGGCCCGAACGACATCGTCGGCGTCGGCCACTCGACGTTCCGTCTGGTCGGCGACCGTCTCGAAGAGTTCGTCGACACCGGTGAGGTCTCCTTCTCGGCCCGCCATCTGACGGTCACCGTCGACGGCGGCAAGCAGATCCTGAAGGACGTCTCCTTCGGCGTACCCGAGAAGTCGCTCGTCGCGGTCATCGGCCCGTCGGGCTCCGGCAAGTCGACGCTCCTGAAGGCGCTGACGGGCTACCGCCCCGCCAACCAGGGTGATGTCCTCTACGACAACCGGAACCTGTACAAGCAGTTCGCCGAGCTGCGTCAGCGCATCGGTCTGGTCCCGCAGGACGACATCCTGCACAAGGAGCTGACCGTCAAGAAGGCCCTCAAGTACGCGGCCAAGCTGCGCTTCCCCGCGGACACCACGGTCCAGGAGCGCGAGGCCCGGATCGACGAGGTGCTGCGCGAGCTGAAGCTGGACATCCACAAGGAGAAGAAGGTCACCTCCCTCTCCGGTGGCCAGCGCAAGCGTGTCTCGGTCGCCCTGGAGCTGCTCACCAAGCCGTCGCTGATCTTCCTGGACGAGCCGACATCCGGTCTCGACCCGGGCATGGACCGCGATGTCATGCAGCTGCTGCGCGGCCTCGCCGACGACGGCCGTACGGTCCTGGTCGTCACGCACTCGGTGGCCGAGCTGGCGATCTGCGACAAGCTCCTCGTGATGGCGCCGGGCGGCGCCGTCGCCTACTTCGGTCCGCCGGAGGAGGCGCTGAACTTCTTCGGCTACGAGACCTGGGCCGACGTCTTCTCCGCGTTCGAGAACTACCGCGACTACGACTGGGCGGGCCGCTGGAAGGGCTCGCAGCACTACCAGATGTACGCCGCGGACATCGACGCGGTGGCTCCGCAGTCGACGCAGATGCCGCCCGCGCAGGCGATGAAGCCGCCGAAGCCGCAGAGCTGGGGCTCCCAGCTGATGACGCTGATCCGCCGCTACGTCTCGGTGATCGCGTCGGACAAGGGCTTCCTGGCGCTGACGGTGATCCTGCCGGCGGTCCTGGGCTCGGTCAGCCTGCTCATCGACAGCGGCAAGACGTTGCTGGTGAACGACAAGGTGCTGCCAAACGGAGCCCATGTCGCGAACGGCACGGCCACGACCGTGCTCCTGATTCTCGCGGTGGGCGCGTGCTTCGCGGGCGCGGCCAACTCGGTCCGTGAGCTGATCAAGGAACGGGTGATCTACGAGCGGGAGCGGGCGACGGGTCTGTCGCGCTCGGCGTACCTGATGTCCAAGGTGATCGTCCTCGGTGTGATCACCGTGCTGCAGGGCGCTCTGGTCGCTGCCATCGGCTTCGGCAGCCGCGAGGTCCCGGCCGAAGGCCTGATCCTCAAGAGCCTGCCCAAGGTCGAGCTCGCCCTGCCGATCATGGCTCTCGGCTTCGTGTCGATGATGTTCGGACTGATCATCTCTTCGCTGGTGAAGACCGCGGAGAAGACCATGCCGCTCCTGGTCATGTTCGCG
Source organism: Streptomyces sp. NPDC060027 (assembly GCF_042737005.1). Taxonomy (NCBI): domain Bacteria; kingdom Bacillati; phylum Actinomycetota; class Actinomycetes; order Kitasatosporales; family Streptomycetaceae; genus Streptomyces; species Streptomyces sp. NPDC060027. Next base: position 9,808 of record NZ_JBHWVI010000224.1, on the reverse strand, counting down.
ATCGTCCAGGTCGTCTTCACCGGCTGCCTGTTCATCCTGAACGGCACACTCGGTGTGAACCAGTTCTCGTACCTGATGCCGGCCCGCTGGGCGGTGGCCGCCTCGGGCGCCACGCTGGACCTGAACAACATCTTCCCGAACCAGGACGACCCGACGAGCACGGACCCGCTGTGGGACCACACGGCCGGGGCCTGGACGATCGACATGATCGCCCTGATCGTCCTCGGTGTGATCTGCGGCTTCTTCGTGGCCCGCTTCCTGCGCCGCCACGAGCCCGAGGTCATGCGCAAGTAGACGCCCGGGAACGACGCGAGGGCGGCACCCCTGATCGGGGTGCCGCCCTTCGGCGTCTGTGTGGGAACTCCGCGCTGAGCCCTCAGTACGCGCTGTTCACGTTGTCCATGGAACCGTACTTGTCGGCGGCGTAGTTGCAGGCGGCGGTGATGTTGGCGACCGGGTTGTAGATGTCCCACGAGGTACCGGCCACGTGGTACGCCTTGAACGTCGGCGGGATGACCTGCAGCAGGCCCTTCGACGGGATGCCGTTGATGGCGTTGATGTCCCAGTCGTTGATGGCCATCGGGTTGCCCGAGGACTCACGCATGATGTTCTTGTGCAGCCCCTGGTAGGTGCCGGGGATGCCCTTGGCCTTCATGATGTCGAGGGACTCGCGGATCCAGCCGTCGAGGTTGTTCGCGTACGTCTTCGCGGCGACCGTCTCGATCTTGATGCGCTGCGTCGAGCGGCTCGCGGCAGCGGCCTTGGCACGCGACGCGGCGGCCTTCTTCTTCGCGGCGGCCTGGGCGGCCGCCTTCTTCTTCGCGGCCGCGGCGTCCGCGGCCTTCTTCTTGGCGGCGGCCGTGGCGTCGGCCGCGGCCTTCTTCTTCGCCGCGATCGCCTGGGCCTTCAGGTCGGCGCCGGCCAGCTGGTCGGTGACGCTGGCCTTGACGTCCTTGATCTGCTGCTCGCTGTAGGCGACCTTCGCCGCGGAGACGGCGGCGTCGTTCGTGGTGGTCTGGGAGTTGCCCGGCACCAGCGAGAACGCGAGGGCGGCGGCACCGAGGGTGGCCACACCGGCGATCGAGAGCTTGTGGAGCTTGGTCAGCTTCGGAGTATGTCCAGGAGTGGTGATGTTCTTGGGCATGACTGATAGACCTCTTCGAATAGCGCGGAGGTCGCTCTTCGTCCCGGCGAGGGACAGTGTGTTTCCGGAACAAACGCCGCGGGGCGAACCCTGCGGCGCTGAGCGACAACGCAATTCTTAGCGGTCGCAAAATGCTGTGGCAAAGGTGTGACCTACGAAGTCGGGTAGTGGACGCGGAAGGGGCAAATCGGGGCAGACTGGCACGTCTTCCCTGCTCATCTTGTCCCTTTTATCTCCTATGCTCCTTCGTACGTGACCTGGACCCTATGCGCGGGCTCACACGGGCCCCCCGTCATTCTGACTGGCAGTTGCGAGAGCAATGCTCAGAGTGAGGGCCCTCCTCCGGGAGGATGAGGTGCACGTCCCCGAACTCGTGCCAGAGGTAGCGCAAGCGCAGTGCCTCCTCGTATCCGCGGTCGATCGCCGCCCCTCCGGCGATCGCCTCCAGCATCAGCAGATGCGAGGCCTCCGGCTCGTGCAGCCCGGTCAGCAGCCCGTCGACCGCCCGTACGCCGCGCTCCGGGGTCACCACGAGACCGGTCCAGCCCTTCGCCGCCCGGACCAGCCCGTCGGACCCGGTCGCGGATTCCACGGCCCGCACGGCCGTCGTACCGACCGCGACGATCCGGCCGCCGCCGGCCCGCGCCGCGTTGATCAGCCGGGCCGACGCCTCCGGCACCTCGTACCGCTCCGGATACGGCGGCTCGTGCGCCTCCGCCGACGCGACACCCGTGTGCAGCGTGATCGGCGCGAACTGCACACCCCGGCTCACCAGCTCCGCCACCAGGCGCGCGGTGAAGGGGCGCGCCGCGCTCGGCATCTCCGCGCTCCCGGCGCCGTCGTCCGACGGCAGCGCGAATACCGTCCGGTACACGGACAGCGGCTGGTCCCGTTCCGTATAGGAGTAGCGAATGGGCCGCCCGTACCGCCGCAGCAGCCCCAGCACGTCCGCGTCCGGCACCCGCCCCCACCACAGCCGCGGACTGCGCGCGGTCAGCGGCTCCTCCAGGAGGAGGCGTACGTCCCCGGGCAGGCGCACCACTGTCCCCGCGGGCCCGCCCGCACGCGCACGCGTGGTCCCCGTCCCGTCGGGATCCCGCAGCTCGACCGCCCACCGCCCGTCATCGCCGCGCGTGGAGAAGTGCACCACCACACGAGCGCGGCCGATCCGCCCGTCCACGGCCGCCGCCAGGGTGGCCGAGGTGTTGACGATCAGCAGATCCCCGGCCCTCAGCAGCCGCGGCAGCGCCGCGAACGCGTGATGCGACACCTCGGTACCGCGCGACACCAGCAGCCGTACGGAATCCCGGTCGCGACCGGGACCGCGCTGCTCGGCCGGCACTCGCGCCGACAGCTCCTGCGGAACCGTTCCCCATTCCCGGCCGCGCCCGATCGGAGGAACCCCCATCGCCGTCGTCATCGCCCCTCCAGCAGGGCCGGAGCCGCGTAGCGCCCACTGGCCGGCCGTTCCTCCAGCAGCCGCAGAAAGGCCGGCACCACACTGTCCGGCGCCGGCCGCGGATCGTCGTCGCCCGGTACGGCCGCCCTGTAGAGGTCCGTGCCCATGTCCCCGGGGTCCACCGCCCACACCCGCAGGCCCGGCTCCTCCTCGGCGAGAACCGCCGAGACATGGTCGAGCGCGGCCTTCGAGGCGCCGTAACCGCCCCACGTCTCGTAGGCCTCCGCCGCGGCGTCCGAGCTGATGTCGACGACCGCGCCCGACCCGGCCGCCCGTAGCAGCGGCAGCGCCTCCTGGATCAGGCCCAGCGCGGCGACCACGTTGACCTCCAGGGCATGCCGCAGCCCGTCAAGCCCCAGCTCCTCCAGACGCACCAGCGGCTCGGCACCCAGCGCGCTCGCGTTGTTCACCAGGAGGTCGACACCACCCAGCTTCCGGGCCGCCGCCACCAGATCGGCACGGTGACCGGCGTCCGTCACGTCCCCGGGCAGGGCCTCCACACGCGTCCCGTACGCGGACAGGGCCACCGCGGTCTCCTCCAGCACCCCGGCCGTCCTGGCGTCGAGCACCAGATCCCAGCCGCGCTCCGCCAGAGCCGCGCCGAGCGCCCTCCCCAATCCCTTCGAGGCCCCCGTGATGATCGCTACCGGCATGACATCCGTCCCCTCGCTCAGCCGCCTTCCCGGCGGGTGTCCTCACGGTAGGAACGCGGCCCGCCCCGGCGCCTCGTGCGCGGGCCGCAATGATCAGGGGCCCTTCGTCCTAGGCCCAATGGCCCGGAGGGCGAGGCCACCGGGCCGATACGCGCTGTCACACCCCGCCGGTAGTTTGGGGTCATGAGTCACGGACCCCGGTCGGGCCTGTACGCGGTGAGCTCCGCGTTGCTGGCCATGAGCAGGCACCTCGAAGTGCGCGACGTCCTCAAGACGATCGTCGCTTCGGCGCGCGAACTGCTCGACGCGCAGTACGCGGCGCTGGGCGTGCCCGACGACCACGGAGGCTTCGCCCAATTCGTCGTCGACGGGGTCAGCGACGCCCAGTGGAAGGCCATCGGACCGCTCCCGCGCCAGCACGGCATCCTCGCCGCGATGCTCCGCGAGGCCCGCCCCGAGCGCCTGGCCGACGTGCGCGAGGACCCCCGCTTCGAGGGCTGGCCCGAGGCCCACCCCGACATGTCCGACTTCCTCGGCCTGCCCATCCGCGACGGCGACGAGATCATCGGCGCGCTCTTCCTCGCGAACAAGCTGCGCGCCGAGGAGGGACAGCCGTGCCCCGAGGCGGACGGCAGGTGCGGTTTCACCGAGGACGACGAGGAACTCCTCACCATCCTCGCCCAGCACGCGGCGATCGCCCTGACCAACGCCCGGCTCTACGAACGCAGCCGCGAGCTCACGATCGCCGAGGAGCGCTCCCGGCTCGCGCACGAACTGCACGACGCCGTCAGCCAGAAGCTGTTCTCCCTGCGCCTCACCGCGCAGGCCGCCGCCACCCTCGTCGACCGCGACCCCTCCCGCGCGAAGGGTGAACTCCAGCAGGTGGCCGCCCTCGCCGCGGAGGCCACCGAGGAACTGCGCGCCGCCGTCGTCGAGTTGCGCCCCGCGGCCCTCGACGAGGACGGCCTGGTCGCCACCCTGCGCACCCAGATCCAGGTCCTCGACCGCGCCCACTCCGCGCGCGTCACCTTCTCCAGCAATGGTGCACGGGCGCTGCCCGCCTCCCAGGAGGAGGCGATGCTGCGGGTTGCCCAGGAGGCCCTGCACAACGCACTGCGGCACTCCGGCGCCGCCCGCGTCACCGTCACCCTGGAGCGACGCGGCCCCGGCGCCGTCCTGCGCGTCACCGACGACGGCAGCGGCTTCGAACCCACCGCGATACGCAGCGCCGGCCGCCACCTCGGCCTGGTGTCGATGCGGGACCGGTCGAGCGGGGTCGGCGGCACACTCACCGTGGAATCGGCGCCCGGAAAGGGCACCATGATCGAGATGGAGGTCCCTGGTGGCTGACGCAATCAAGGTGCTGCTCGTCGACGACCACCAGGTCGTCCGCCGGGGCCTGCGCACCTTCCTCGAAGTGCAGGACGACATCGAGGTCGTCGGAGAGGCGTCCGACGGCGCCGAGGGAGTCGCCCGCGCCGAGGAACTGAAACCCGACGTCGTCCTGATGGACGTCAAGATGCCGGGGATGGACGGCATCGACGCGCTGCGCAAGCTCCGTGAACTCGCCAACCCTGCACGGGTGCTGATCGTCACCAGCTTCACCGAGCAGCGCACGGTGGTGCCGGCCCTGCGCGCGGGTGCCGCCGGTTACGTCTACAAGGACGTGGATCCCGACGCGCTGGCCGGAGCCATCCGCTCGGTCCACGCTGGGCACATCCTTCTCCAACCCGAGGTCGCGGGCGCCCTGTTGTCCCAGGAGGAGGCCAACTCGGGGCAGGGGAGAGGTGGTTCGCTCACCGAACGGGAGCGCGAGGTGCTCGGCCTGATCGCGGACGGCCGCTCCAACCGGGAGATCGCCCGCGCCCTCGTCCTCTCCGAGAAGACGGTGAAGACCCACGTGTCGAACATCCTGATGAAGCTCGACCTCGCCGACCGCACCCAGGCCGCGCTCTGGGCCGTACGGAACGGGATCGCGGGCTGATCGCCGAGGGGCCGCCCACCTGGGGATCAAGCTCCGGCGCACTCCCGCGGCGCACGGGCGGGACGGCGCGACCGGGCGGCAACTCGGAGGGTTCCGCTCCGGGATGAGATTCATACCGTCGTGTGTATGTCACCCGGATGGCGCATCCTCCGGGAGGCTCGGCCGTTCTCCAGTGCGCCGCGGCGATCTGCCGCGGTGTTCGCGAGGAGGGGTTTCACAAGTGAAGAACCTGAAGAAGGTCACAGCTGTGGCGATGGTGGCCGGTGGCCTGGTCGCCGCCGGTGCGGGCATGGCGTCGGCGACCGACGGCTCGTGGGCCGGCGGCAAGGCCGCGGGCTCCCCGGGCATCGTCTCCGGGAACGTCGTCCAGGCTCCGGTCCACATCCCCGTGAACGCGGTGGGCAACAGCGTGAACGTCATCGGTCTCCTGAACCCGGCCTTCGGCAACCTCGGTCTCAACCACTGAGGTTCCCCACCGGAACGATCACGACCACCGGCCTTCCGGGGACTCCCCGGAAGGCCGGTCGGGTTGTCGGCTGATCTGCGGACTGAACCGGACGGGGCAATCGGAACGGCCTCCCCGTGCCGTTTCCGGCCTCCCGGCGTTGCTCAGCGTACGACCCGCGGCCGGGTCGCATTCATAAACGCAAGAGGAGCATTTCCCATGAACATCGCCAAGAAGGCCGCCCTGGCCATCACCGTCGCCGGGATCGCCGCGGGCGCCGGCGCCGGTGCCGCTGTTGCCGACGCGGGTGCCGAGGGCGCGGCCGTGAAGTCGCCCGGCGTCGGCTCGGGCAACGTCGCCCAGCTCCCGGTCCACATCCCCGTGAACGTGGTCGGGAACAGCGTGAACGTCATCGGTGCCCTGAACCCGGCGTTCGGCAACACGGGTGTCAACGACTGAGCCACCACCGGCCACAAGGGCCCCGCGAACGGAAACGTTTCGCGGGGCCTTTCCGCGTCGCACCGGCCCGTGCGCCGGAGGCCCCGAGCGTCCGGGCGCCCAAGGGTCCGCGCCGTCGCCGACCGGAGCGTCCGGGCACGTGAACCGAGCAGGCCCCCGGGGGTCCCCAAGCGCCGGGGCGACCGAAAGCCCCAGTCGCGCGGAGGCCGACGCGCCCCGGGACGCGAGCCACGCAAGTCCCCGCGCGGGCAGAGCACCCCAGGTGCCCGTGCACCTGGGGCACCCGGGCCACGCAAGGCATCCGTGCTCCGCGCCGGGCGGAGCTCAGCGCACCCCGCGCTCGCGCTCCTCCACGAACGCGTTGTACGCGGCCACCTGCGCCCGCCGGGCCGTCCGCTCCACCGGCCGCAGGGCCTCGGCCCGAGCGGCCATCTCCGACGCGCTCACCGCTCCGCCGTGCCCGCTCTCGTGTGCGACGGACATCAGCGTCCCGACCCGCTGAGCCAGCTCCAACACGCGCACCGCACGCGGCGGGTACCCGGGGGCCAGCAACTCCCGTCCCCGCTCCGCCCGTGCCCGGTACGCCTCGATCGCCGCCTCCGCGACCGGCCCCGACCCGGCCACGTCCAGCCGCGCCAACACCTCCGTCGCCTCGCGGAGGGCCTCCGCCAGCTCCCGTTCGGCCTCCCCGAGCGAGGGCACGTCGGCGGGCGGCGCCTCCCGTACGGCGAGACAGTGCCAGACGACCTCGACGTGCACATCTCCGTCGGGCCCGGCCTCGTACACCTCCGGCACGAGCCCCAGCGCCGAGCCGTGGCAGACCACGGCCTCCTCGGCTTCTAGCGCGCGCGCATTGAACGCGGGCGGGCCGCTGAGCCCGAGCGGATGCCCCGACGCGGGCAGCGCGACCCGCAGCCCGGTCACCCCGAGCGTGCGCAGCCGGCCGAGGGCGAGCGTGAGCCCGACGGGCCCCGACTCGCCCGGCAATCCCTCGACGCGGTGCACCGCGTCGTCCCCGACGATGGCGAGCACGGCGTCGTCCGGAGAAACAAGTCCGGCCAATAGGGCATTTCCCCATGCCGCCAGTTGTCCTGAGCGTGGTTCCGAGAGCATGCCCCCACCCTAAGGACCGGCCGATGGATCGGTGTGGCCGACCGGTGGCGTAGGTTTTCCCTGGGGGCTGCGTCCACAGACGTCAGCGACGGCCGAGACTGCAATGGGAGACAACGCGCTCATGAGCGATGTACTGGAGCTGGAGGACGTATCCGTGGTCCGCGAGGGCCGGGCTCTGGTGGACCAGGTCTCCTGGTCGGTCAAGGAGGGGGAGCGCTGGGTCATCCTCGGTCCCAACGGCGCCGGGAAGACAACTCTCCTGAACGTCGCCTCCAGCTACCTCTTCCCCAGCTCGGGCACCGCCACCATCCTCGGCGAGACCCTCGGCCAGGTCGACGTCTTCGAGCTGCGCCCGCGCATCGGCATCGCCGGTATCGCGATGGCCGAGAAGCTCCCCAAGCGCCAGACGGTCCTGCAGACGGTTCTCACCGCCGCGTACGGCATGACCGCCGGGTGGCACGAGGACTACGAGGACATCGACGAGCAGCGCGCCCGTGCCTTCCTCGACCGCCTCGGCATGAGCGACTACCTGGAGCGCAGGTTCGGCACCCTCTCCGAGGGCGAACGCAAGCGCACCCTGATCGCCCGCGCCCTGATGACCGACCCCGAGCTGCTGCTCCTCGACGAGCCCGCGGCCGGCCTGGACCTCGGCGGCCGTGAGGACCTCGTACGCCGCCTCGGCCGCCTCGCCCGCGACCCGATCGCCCCCTCCATGATCATGGTCACGCACCATGTCGAGGAGATCGCTCCCGGCTTCACCCACGTCCTGATGATCCGTCAGGGCAAGGTGCTCGCCGCGGGCCCGCTCGAGCTCGAACTCACCTCGCGCAACCTCTCCCTCTGCTTCGGCCTCCCGCTCGTCGTCGAGCAGGTCGGCGAGCGCTGGACCGCGCAGGGCCTGCCGATGGCCTGAACGGCCACGGCACGCGGACGCACACCCCTCACCCGGCGTACCCGACTTGATCGCGCGCTCTGTCCGCCGGGGGAGCGCGGTCCTACCATGACCATGTGAACGACATCAACGCATGGGTGTGGTGGCTGATCGGCGCGGCCGGACTCGGCATCCCGCTCGTGGTGACCGCGATGCCGGAGTTCGGCATGCTCTCCGTGGGCGCCGTCGCGGCCGCGGTCGCCGCGGGTCTCGGCGGCGGTGTCGTCATTCAAGTCCTGGTCTTCGTGGCCGTGTCGGTCGCGCTCATCGCCGTCGTACGCCCCATCGCCGCCCGGCACAGCGCACAACGCCCTCAACTCGCCACCGGCGTGGAGGCGTTGAAGGGAAAGCAGGCCATCGTCCTGGAACGCGTTGACAGTTCGGGCGGGGGCCGCATCAAGCTCGGCGGAGAGATCTGGTCGGCGCGCTCCCTCGACGCCGGACAGGCCTACGAGGTGGGCCAGGAAGTGGACGTCGTGGATATCGACGGAGCCACGGCGATCGTCATGTGACCTCGTACAACGCAAGTGAACCGAACGCCCCACGTGACAGACGACGTTCTGTCACACTCGTCCAGCAAGATCTTCAACTGCCATAAGATCTTTCGGAATTACCGAGTGGAGAAGGGTACGGGGAGCATCGATGGAACCGATCATCATCGTCCTGATCATTCTGGTGGTGTTGGTCTTCATCGCCCTGATCAAGACCATCCAGGTCATCCCACAGGCCAGCGCGGCCATCGTCGAGCGCTTCGGCCGCTACACGCGGACACTGAACGCCGGCCTCAACATCGTCGTCCCGTTCATAGACTCGATCCGCAACCGCATCGACCTGCGTGAACAGGTCGTCCCGTTCCCGCCCCAGCCGGTGATCACCCAGGACAACCTGGTCGTCAACATCGACACCGTCATCTACTACCAGGTCACCGACGCGCGAGCCGCGACGTACGAGGTCGCCAGCTACATCCAGGCGATCGAGCAGCTCACCGTCACCACCCTCCGCAACATCATCGGCGGCATGGACCTGGAGCGGACCCTGACCTCCCGCGAGGAGATCAACGCGGCCCTGCGCGGAGTCCTCGACGAAGCCACCGGCAAGTGGGGCATCCGCGTCAACCGCGTCGAGCTCAAGGCGATCGAACCGCCCACCTCCATCCAGGACTCGATGGAGAAGCAGATGCGCGCCGACCGCGACAAGCGCGCCGCGATCCTCACTGCGGAAGGCATCCGCCAGTCGCAGATCCTCACCGCCGAGGGCGAGAAGCAGTCGGCGATCCTCCGCGCCGAAGGTGAGGCCAAGGCCGCGGCCCTGCGCGCCGAGGGCGAGGCCCAGGCCGTCCGTACGGTCTTCGAGGCCATCCACGCCGGAGACCCGGACCAGAAGCTCCTCTCCTACCAGTACCTGCAGATGCTCCCGAAGATCGCCGAGGGCGACGCCAACAAGCTCTGGATCGTGCCCAGCGAGATCGGCGACGCCCTCAAGGGCCTGAGCGGCGCCATGGGCAACTTCGGCGGGCTGGGCGGGGGTTCGGGCAACCGAGGTTCCTCCGGAGACTCCGGCGGCGGCAAGGAGCGGCGCGAGAAGCCCTCCATCACGGACTGACGCCGTACGACGATGGGG
>NZ_JBHWVI010000223.1:0-14310 GCF_042737005.1 Streptomyces sp. NPDC060027 | reverse complement strand
GGATCAGACGTGGGCTATCTGTGCGAACTGCTACTCGATCCGAACGTAAGCGACGGACATAGGGATGTACCGGCACGGCCCCTCCCGTGCGATGTCCGCTGCGGGTGCGCGGGGGCTTGGGCGTCGGCCCACTGGTGCGCATTTCGGGTGTGGGTGCGATCCCGCTTTCCCGCCCGGTGGGAATTTCCTTTTGGGTCCGGGGGCAGATTTCAGCCCCTCCGGCGTTTGAGGAGCGGGGGCTGGGGCTGAGCCCCAGGTATGGGACGGGTAGGGGCGGAGGGGGCGAAGGAAGGTTGGTGCCGGGCCTCGGTGCCGGGGGACTTGGGGGAAATGGGTGGGGGTGCGGGTGGGCTTGCCGGGGTGAAGCGGTGACCTGGGGTGGAGAGGCGGAGAGAATGGGGGTGTGCGGTACAGGATTCTGGGGGTTGCCCAGGTGGAGAACGACCGGGGGGCCCTGGTCACTGTGGGCGGCCCCCGGGTACGCGCGCTGCTCACGGCCCTGGCCCGCCACCCCACCCGCACCACCGCCCTGGACACCCTGATCGACGAGGTGTGGGCGGACGATCCTCCCCAGGACGCCCCGGCCGCGCTGCAGGCCCTGATCGGCCGCCTCCGTCGGGCCATCGGGAAGGACGCGGTCACCTCGGAGGCCGGCGGCTACCGGCTCCGCGCCGCCAAGGACGACGTGGACCTGTTCGTGTTCGAGCGGCTCGTCGCGGAGGGCAGGTCCGCGCTCGACCGCGGCGACGCCCCCACCGCCTCCACCCGCCTGCGCGAAGCCCTCGCCCTGTGGCGCGGCCCCGCCCTCGCGGACCTCCCCGACCGCACCGCCGCGACCCGCCCGGAGGCCCTGCGCCGGGAGGCGACGCGCAGCCGCGTCGAGGCGGACCTGAGACTCGGCCGCGCCGGCGACCTCGTACCGGAGTTGAAGGAGCTGACGGCGGCCCACCCGTACGACGAGGCACTGCACGTTCTGCTCATCCGCGCCCTGCGCGAGGCCGGCCGCGGTGCCGACGCGCTGGCCGCGTACGAGGACGTGCGGCGTGGGCTGCAGGACGGGCTCGGGGCGGATCCCGGGCCGGAACTCCGGGCCCTGCACGCCGCATTGCTGGACCCGCGGGACCCGCACGGGCCCCGGGAACCCCAAGCCCGCACGGGCGGCGCCGTGTTCTCCGGTCCGGCTCCCGGCCTCGACTCCGGGGAACCCTCCCGCGCCCGGCGAACCGGCAACATTCGTCCCCGTCTGAACTCGTTCGTGGGGCGGGAACGCGAGATCGGGGCCATCCGTTCGGATGTGCAGAGGGCACGCCTGGTCACGCTGACCGGACCGGGTGGTTCGGGAAAGACCCGCCTCGCCGAGGAAGCCGCCGCCGGGCTTCCGCAGGCGTGGCTGGTCGAGCTGGCCCCGCTCGACCGGCCCGAGGCGGTCCCGGGTGCGGTGGTCAGCGCCCTCGGTCTGCGCGAGACCGTGCTGATCACCAACGAGATGGCGGTTCCGCAGGACGACCCGGTCGCCCTGCTCGTCGAGTACTGCGCCCCGCGCAGCCAGCTCCTGATCCTTGACAACTGCGAGCATGTCATCGGCGCGGCGGCCGAACTCGCCGAGACGCTGCTGACCCGCTGCCCAGGGCTCACGATCCTCGCCACCAGTCGTGAACCCCTCGGCATCCCCGGTGAGTTGGTGCGTCCGGTCGAGCCCCTCCTGCCCGACTCCGCGCACCGGCTCTTCATGGAGCGAGCCTCGGTCGTGCGACCCGACGCCGGCACCGCGCCCCACGACTCCGACGCCGTGGACGAGATCTGCCGACGGCTCGACGGCCTGCCCCTGGCCATCGAGCTCGCCGCCGCCCGGTTGCGACTGCTCACCCCGCGCCAGATCGCCGACCGGCTCGACGACCGCTTCCGGCTGCTCACCTCCGGAAGCCGCACGGTGCTGCCCCGCCAGCAGACCCTGCGCGCCGTCGTCGACTGGTCCTGGGACCTGCTCGACGAGCAGGAGCGGACCGTGCTGCGCGAGGCGTCGGTGTTCGCGGGCGGCTGGGACCTGGCGGCCGCGGAGGCCGTGTGTACCGGTCCCGCGGCCGACCTCATCGGCGCGCTCGTCGACAAGTCCCTCGTCGTCGCCACCCCGGACGGCATGGATGCCATGGATGCCATGCGTGGCATGGAGGGCACGGGTGGTGGCGATCGTGCTGGTCGCTTGGATGGTGCGGGCGGTGATCGTCACGGTGGTGAACAGGGGGGTGAATACGGCGGGCGGGACCTTCGGGGTGGTGGAGGAGTCAGCGGTGGCGGTGGTGCCGGGGGCTCGGGGAGCGGTGCGGGTGGTGTCGGGGGTGGGATGCGCTATCGCCTGCTGGAGACCATCCACGAGTACGCCACCGAGCGCGCCGCCGAGGTTCCGGAGCTGCGTGCCGCTGCCGAGCGGCGTCACGGCGCGTGGGTGCGCGCCCTCGTGGAGGAGGCCGAGCCCCAGTTGCGCTCGGCCGCTCAACTCCCCTGGATCCGGCGCCTGGAGACCGAGCTCGACAACATCCGGGCGGCCCTCCACCGCACGCTCGTCGCCCGTGACGAGGAAGAGGCGGGTGCTCTGGTCCTCGCCATGGGCTGGTTCTGGTGGCTGCGCAACTTCCGCCACGAGGGCACGGATTGGACGGAACTCGCTCTGAGGCTGGGCGCGTTGCTCGACACCTCGACCAATGGCCTCACGGGGACCGCAAACCTGACGGCAACCGGCGGTGACGCGGGCGGCGGCCGTCACGGAGGCAGCGGCCGGCCCGACACGGCTGGTACCGCGCCCGTCACCGACGCGGAGAGTGCCGCCGGCAATGGCCTGTTCCCCGAGCTCGCGGGCGTCGATCCGGTCGGTCTCTTCCTCGATCACCCCGAGCGGGACGAGCGGCATCCGCTGCACGGCATGCGGATGCGGCTGCGCATGTTCCACCTGTTCATGAAGGTGGATGTCGTACCGCTGGACGAGTGGAGGGAGGGACGGCTGCCGGAGTACGTCGGGCGGGTGCGGGCCGCGTTCGAGAAGGGCGGTCCGGACGCGGCGCGTATGCCGGGGATCGTCTGGCCGCTGGCCGCGCACTTCCTGGGCGCTGTCGGCGACGCGCGGCCCGCGATGGACGAGGCGGTCGCCAACTGTCGTGAGTACGGCGGGGAATGGGAGATCGGCGTCGCCCTGATGCTCCGTACGCACATGGTCGTCGACGCCCCGGGCGGTATGCCCGGGGTGGACGAGGACCTGGAGGAACTGCGCGGGATCAGCCGGCGGGTGGGCGACCGCTGGATGCGGGCCCAGGTGTGCGGCGCGGCCGGAGAGGCGGCGATGGCGCGCGGCCGGTTCGACGAGGCGGAGGGCGAGTACGCGGAGGCGCTGCGGCTCGCCTACGAGGTGAGGGCGTACGCGGAGGTGCCCTTCCTGATGGCGCGGCTGGCCGAGATCGCCTACCGCGCGGGAGACCGGACCGGGGCCCTGGCCACCCTGGACGAGGCGAGCGCCGCCGCCGACCTGTACGGCGTGATGGACTCCCGGGCGTTCGTCCATCTGCTGCGTGCCCAAGTGGTCCTGGACGACGGGGAGGTCGGGCTCGCCCGCGAGCTGTTCGAGAAGGCGCGTGAGGAGAGTGCCCGGGGTACCCCGCCGCCGCAGTTCATGGCGGCACTGAACTGGGTCGACGCCCTTGTCACGGCCGCCGAGTCCGGCCCGGCGCGGGGCCTGCGGAAGCTGGACACCGCCGTGCGGGAGGCGGTGGACGACCGGTGCGCCGATGTGGTGGCGGCGGGTCTCATCGAAGTCGCGGCGTGTCTCCTCACCGAGCTGGAGGCGCACCCGGTGGCGACCCGGCTGCTGGCCGCCGGCACCCGCTGGCGCGGAGGGGATCCGCGTCCCCCGCGGGAGAGCGCCGATGCCCGGCGGACCGAGACCGCGGCCCTCGCGGCGCTCGGCCCCGCCCGCTACGAGTTCGAGCACGCCCGGGGTTCCGGCTACAGCAAGGAAGAGGCCCTGAGCGACCTGGCCGCAGCGCTCGAGGAGTACCCCGTCGAGTAGGCGCCGGCGTTCACCGGCACAGGAACTTCGACTCCGCCCAGTCCCCGAGCGCGGCCGAGCCGAACGGCGTGCGGGGTTCGACGACGAGCCGGATCGTCCGGTGGCCGGTGAGGTCCACATGGACGGGGACCGCCCGGTCACCGCCCGCGATCAGCGGTGACTGCCACAGGGGGGATCCGTCCGCGTAGACGGAGAACCGCATCCTGCCCAGGCCCATCGTGAGGTCGTCGACGCCGACCATCGCTTCGTACGCGCTGCACCTGCGGTTGAGGTCGATGGTCACGGAAGACTGGCCGTGGACGGTCACGCCGTCCGCGTACCGGGTGTCCGCGATCTTCATCTCGTCGCGCTGCCAGACCCAGTTGCTCTCGCCCAGCCGCATCTCCGGCTCGGTGTGGTCGCCGCCGACGTCGTACTCCAGCTCGCTCCACCGGTAGACGGACACGGCGGGCGCGGGAGGCGCCGGGGCCGGCGGGGGCTTCGGCTCGGCCTTGGAAGGGGTGGGCTTCGGGGCCGGTGTCGGGGTCGGAGCCGGTTTCGGTGGGGAGGGCGGGTTCGGAGTCGCCCTGGGCGTCGGCTTCGGGGTGGGCTTCGGTGCGGTCGAGGGGGGTGGAGTGGGTGTCGGCCGGTGGACCACCACCGGCGGATTCGGCGCGGGCTCCTTCTTGGGCGGCTTCGGCGACGGCACCGGCGCTTCGACGGCGGGTGAGGCGGCCGGTCCGGCCTCGGGGTGCCGGGCGGGGCTGTCGTTGCCGACCAGGGCGAGTGCCACGGCCGCCGCGGCCACGGCGACGACACCCGCCGCGATCCCGGCCTTGACCGGTGCGCCGATTCCCTCGGAGACCGCGGCGCCGCCTCCGGCGCTCGCCCCTCCCGAGCCGCCGCCCGCCGCGGCTGCCGCACCCGCGGCTCCTGCCGCGCCCGCTCCGGCGCCACCGGCGATGAGCGCGACGGCCTTCGCATAGCCGGCGGCCCCGAACCAGCCGATGACCGCGACCGGCACGACCGCGGGGATCCCGCCGGCGACTTCCTTGATCTGTCCTGCGGCCAGGCGGCACCTGACGCACTCCTCCAGGTGCTTGCGCAGCCCCCGTTCGGCCCGGGTGCGCAGTCCGCCGCGGGCGTAGGCGCCGAGCCGGTCGGCGTGACGCGCGCACTCCTCGTCCATGGTGAGCGTGGTGCTGACGTGCGCCTGGAGGTAGGCCTGCTTGAGGCCCTCGCGGGCGCGGCTGGCGAGCACACGTGTGCCGTTGGCGTCGAGGCCGAAGAGCGTGGCCACCTCGCTCGGGGACTCGTCCTCGACCTCGGTGTGCCACAGGACCGCCTGCCAGCGCTCCGGCAGCGAGCGGAAGGCCCGCATGGCCATGGACTGTTCGGCCTCGTGCATCGCCCGCACGTCCGCGCCGAGGTCGAGGGTGTCGTCGCCGGAGACCTCGGATCCGCGGGCGGCCTGCGCGGCGAACACTGCGAAATCGTCGACCAGTTGTTCCCGCTTGGCCGTCTTCGTCCAGTTCGCGGCGACCCGGCGGACCGTGGTGAGGAGATACGCGCGCACGGCGTGCTCGGGGCCGCTGCCGCCGCGTACGGCCTGGAGCATGCGGGCGAACACCTCGGCCGTGAGGTCGTCGGCGGTGTGGGAGTCACGGCAGCAGGTGCGGGCGTAGCGCCGGACGGCTTCGGCGTGCCGGCGGTACAGCTCCTCGTACGCCGTGTCGTCGCCCGCGCGCATCCGCTCGATCAGACCGGTGTCCGGGGGCGGCAGATCTACTGGGGGCGGCAGATCCACCGGGGGCGGCAGAACGCTGCCGTCGCGCCGGTCGAAACGGTCGCGCTGCGACGGCACGCTGGGGTCGGCCGCGTCGGTGTGCGAGGAGGGATTGGCGCTGCCGACAGCGCCCGCGTCACCGGGCAGGGCGCCCGGCGGAGGGACTTTCGGGCCTCCGCCGTGCGGGCCGCTCCCGTGCGGGCCTCCGCCGTGGTGGCCTCCACTGTGCGGGCCGCCCTGGCTCGGCACCTGTCGCGACGGTGAGCCGCCGGTTTCCGTGCCGCCGTCGGGGCCACCGTCACCGAGTGACTCGTCCCGCCCGTCAAAGCTCATCGCGGAAAGCCCCCGCCTGCACACTCGGACCGAATACCGGGACAGAGTGCCACAGGCTCCCCGAGCGGGACCTCCTCGTCCGGACCAACCACTCGTCCGAGGGGATTTGTCGCTCGTGAGTACTAACCGTCACCTGTTCGGGGAATGGTCAACAACCGTCTTGTGCTCGGGAGTTGCCGTTCTGCGCCGAATGACGGAATGACGGAATGGTGGGATGACGGAATGGTGGGATGACGGAATGACCGCTGGGCTGCGGGACGGCCGAGGTCCCCGGTGCGCGAGTGACAGCGCACTCGCGCCCGGGAACACCTTCGTGCTCGGGAACACCCCCGCGACCGGAACGCATCCGCGTCGAGGTGGCCTCCGGTCCGGTTCAGGCCGGACGCGAGCGCAGGCCCTCCAGCAGGATGTCCAGGAGCCGCGCCGAGGCCGCCGCCTGCTGGGCCGCGTCCGGCAGCGAGGGCGCCGCCGTCGCGATGACCAGCAGCACGTCCGCCACGGTGACATCGGCGCGCAGTTCGCCCGCCGCTCGGGCCCTGTCCACCAGTCGGCCGACCACTTCGAGCAGGGCCGCCGCGCCGGCGTCGTCCACCGCCGCGATCACCTGCTCGTCCTCGCGCGCGGGCCGCTGCTCCACGAGCCGCAGCTCGGGCGCGGGCTGGGACCGCTGCTGCGGCACCCGTGCCCCGTCCGTCTCGGCTCCGTCCTCCGCGACGCCGACCCGCAGCACCTGCGGCGGCAGCAGCCGTCCGGCACCCGAGGCCACCGACGTCCGCAGGAAGCGCGAGAGCGCCGACCACGGTTCGTCCTCCTGGCCGAGCGCGGCGCGAGCCTGGTCGGTCAGCCGGGAAGTCTCCTCCTCGGCTATCCGGCGCACCAGGACGTCCTTGCTCGGGAAGCGCCGGTACACCGTGCCGACGCCGACCCTCGCGCGGCGTGCGACGTCTTCCATCGGCGCGCCGTATCCCAGCTCGCCGAAGACCTCGCGCGCCGCGCGCAGTACGTGCTCCAGATTGCGCTGTGCGTCCACGCGCAACGGCGTCGTGCGCGATCCGTCAGCCGGACCGCGGCCGTTGCCGCCCGTCGCCGCGCCGATCGCACCACCAGGTGCGATGGCGGACGCGGTAGTCCAATGAGAGTCCTGAATGTGCATAAGCGTTCCCCCGGTAATGACGTCTCCCCCCGGAGACTCTCCCCGCCCTTGATGGCCGGAGCGTGTGGAACAAGCTTGTGCACGAGCCCGTCGTACGGACTCGCCGAGCGCATCCCCCTACACCCCGTCGTCACACGAACATAGTTGAGAGGGGGTCAATTCAGAAGGGGCAGGTTCCGCACGGAGCGCCCCCCGATCGGAGTACGGGCCGGTTACGTCCCGGTTGCGCCCCCTCCGAGTACCCCCCTCGCCCACCCTGACCTGCTCTTTCTCTCTGGACTCAGGCAAATCGGCCAACCCTGCACGTTGTCGGCGAGCGGTCACACAAATTGCTGGGGCTGTGGACAAACTCCGGACAGGGGTGCGTCATGGGATGGTGAAGGAACGTGCGCGCATTCTCATTGTCGGCGGCGGCTACGTCGGGATGTACACCGCTCTGCGCCTCCAGCGGCAGTTGAAGCCCGAACTGAAGAGGGGCGAGGTCGAGATCACGATCGTCTCGCCCGACCCTTATATGACGTATCAGCCGTTCCTTCCCGAAGCCGCCGCGGGTCTGATCTCGCCGCGTCACGTGGTCGTTCCGCTGCGCCGGGTCCTCGGCCAGTGCCGGATCATCATCGGTGAGGTCCGGTCGATCGACCACGCCAAGCGCACCGCGACGCTCACCACCCTCGCCACCGAGGAGGAGGGCGCGGGCGCGGAGCAGATCACGTACGACGAACTCGTGCTCGCCCCCGGCTCGATCGCGCGCACCCTGCCGATCCCCGGGCTCGCCGAGTACGCCATCGGCTTCAAGACGGTCGAGGAAGCCATCGGCCTGCGCAATCACGTCATCGAGCAGATGGACATCGCCTCCTCCACCCGCGACCCCGCGATCCGCGACGCCGCCCTGACCTTCGTCTTCGTGGGCGGCGGCTACGCCGGTGTCGAGGCGCTCGGCGAGCTCGAGGACATGGCCCGCTACGCCGCGCGGTACTACCACAACGTCAAGCCCGAGGACATGAAGTGGATCCTCGTCGAGGCCTCGGACCGGATCCTGCCCGAGGTCGGCGAGGAGATGGGCCGGTACACGGTCAGCCAGCTCCGCCGCCGCAACATCGACGTACGCCTGGAGACCCGCCTCAACAGCTGCGCGGACCGGGTCGCCGTCCTCAGTGACGGCGCGCGCTTCCCGACGCGCACCGTCGTCTGGACGGCCGGCGTGAAACCGCACCCGATCCTCGCCGCGACCGACCTCTCCCTGAACGAGCGCGGCCGGCTCAAGTGCACCCCCCAGCTCACCGTCGACGGCGCCCCGCACGCGTGGGCCGCCGGAGACGCCGCCGCCGTTCCCGACGTGACCGCGGAGCCCGGCAAGGAGACCGCGCCCAACGCCCAGCACGCCGTCCGCCAGGCTAAGGTCCTCGGCGACAACCTCGCGCACACCCTGCGCGGCGAACCCCTGGAGACGTACTCCCACAAGTACGTCGGTTCCGTCGCGTCCCTGGGACTGCACAAGGGAGTCGCACACGTCTACGGGCGCAAGCTGAGGGGCTATCCTGCCTGGTTCATGCACCGCGTCTACCACCTCAGCAGGGTGCCGACCTTCAACCGCAAGGCCCGTGTACTCGCCGAATGGACCCTGGCGGGTCTCTTCAAGCGGGAGATCGTGTCCCTCGGTTCACTCGAACACCCCCGTGCGGAGTTCGAACTGGCGGCCGGGGGAAAGCCTCCTACCGACCCGAAGGGGTCGTCCTGACCGGACCAAGGAACTCCCCGGGCAGGGACGGCGTCTGAAGGATGTCGGCCCGGTCGGTCAGACTGCCAGACAGGTCCACGACTTTGGGCGGGTGAACCGCTCGCCCTTCTAACACGAGGCTTTCCCCACTGTGAACTTCACGCGCTGGAGCGCCCGGCTCCCCGGAACGCAGCGCCGCGCCGCAGCGCGGACCGAACACACGGCCGCGCACACGGCCGCCCCGGACCGGCGCGGGGAAGGCTCCGTGCCGGCGGCCCGCGTCGAGCAGCTGACCGACGACATGCCGCCCGGACTCGCCGTCGACGAACTGCCGGTGCGCGCGGTCCTCGACCGCGTCCCCGCGCTCGTCGCGCTCGTGCACGGCCCCGAGCACCGCGTCTCCTACGTCAACGACGCGTACACGGCGGCCTTCGGCGCCCGTCCCGTCGGCGAGCCCGCGCGCGAGGCACTGCCGGAACTGGACGAACTCGGCCTGCTGCCGCTCCTCGACCAGGTCCTGCGCAGCGCCAAGTCCCGCACCGTCAAGTCCCGCAAGGTGTCGACCGGCCGTTCCTACACATTCACCTGCACCCCCGTCGACACCTCTCCGGACGACCACGGCCGCGGCGTACTCGTCTTCGCCGCCGACGTCACCGATCACGCGGAGGCCGCCGAGCGGCTGCGCACCAGCGAGCGCCGCCAGCGCGAGACCGCCGTCACCCTCCAGCGCTCCCTGCTCCCGCAGGAGTTGGAGGAGCCCGACGACCTGCGCATCGCCGCCACCTACCTGCCCGGCGGCACGGAGGCGGCGGTCGGCGGCGACTGGTACGACGTCATCACCCTCGGCGGCGGCCGCACCGCGCTCGTCATCGGCGACGTCATGGGCCGCGGGGTCCGCGCGGCGGCCGTCATGGGCCAGCTGCGCACCGCCGTCCGCGCGTACGCCCGTCTCGACCTGCCGCCGCACGAGGTCCTGCAGCTCCTCGACGGCCTCGCCATCGAGATCGACGCCAACCAGATCGCCACGTGCGTGTACGCCGTCCACGACCCGAACGAGGGCCGGCTGGTGTACGCCTCCGCCGGCCACCTGCCCATCCTCGTCCGCGATGAGAACGGCACCATCCACCGTGCCGACGAGCCGACCGGGCCGCCGCTCGGCACCGGCGGCTGGCTGCACGCCTCCGGTTCGGTGCCCCTCGGCCCCGGCTCCACCGCGGTCCTCTACACGGACGGTCTGGTCGAGCGCCGAGACGAGGACCTCGACGAGGGCATCGCGTCCCTGGAGCGCGCCCTGGCCGGCGCCACGGGCACCCCCCAGGTGATCTGCGACCGCCTGGTCCGCGCGGCCGGCGTCACCGCCGAGCACGACGACGACGTCGCGGTCCTGGTGCTCCAGCACCCTTCCCGTACGGGCCCCGACGGCGAGCTCTTCCGCAACGCCGCGCTGGAACTGCTCGGTGGCGTGGAAGCGGCCCCACGCGCGCGTGCCTTCGCCTCCGGCGTGCTGGCCAGCTGGCGGTTCCCGGCCGATCTGCACGACCTCGGTGTCCTGGCCGCCAGCGAACTCGTCGCCAACTCGCTCCAGCACGGCACCCCGCCGATGCGGCTGCGGCTGCGCCGTACCGACCGCCGTCTGATCATCGAGGTCACCGACGGAGACGACCACCTCCCGCGCCGCCGCCGCGCCGAACCCGCCGACGAAGCGGGCCGCGGCATCGCGATCGTGGCCACGATCGCCTCCAGCTGGGGCTCCCGCCGCACACCGGGCGGAGGCAAAGCGGTGTGGTGCGAGTTCGCACTCCCGCGCGCGGGGAACTGAATCGGGGCGCCGGATGCGGGGGGCTGAGTTCCGGCGTGGTCCGGCCCTCCGCTTTCTCCGGCTGTATCCCGTGCATCCCTCTTCCGGCCGTACTCCGCGCGTCCTCTGGCCGACCGGGCTGCCCGGTGCTAAGAGCTCCCCATGGCAGACGAATCGGGCTTTCAGCTCAAAGGAAGTGCTCCCGAGCGCTACGAGCGGTACGCCGCGCCGTTCATGACGCCCTTCGTGGACGCGATCCTGGACGCGGTCGACCTGTTCCCCGGCGCCAAGGTGCTCGACCTGGCCTGCGGCACCGGCTTCGCGGCCCGCGCGGCGGCGGCCCGGGTCGGCCCCGCGGGCCGGGTCTCGGGGACGGACGTCAACCCGGGCATGATCAGGGTCGCCGGAGAGCACGCGCCCCGTATGTATCCGGACATCGAGTTCACCGTCGCCCCCGCGGACAAGCTCCCCTATGAGGACGCGGCCTTCGACGCGGTCGTCTGCCAGCAGGGCGTCCAGTTCTTCCACGACCTGGACGCCGCCTTCGCCGAGACGGCCCGCGTGACCCGCCCCGGCGGCCGCTTCGCCGCCACCGCCTGGGCCGCCCGGGAATCGATCCCTTACTTCGTCGCCCAGTACGAGGCCGTCGCGGAGTACGGCGGCCCCGAGGTCGCCGCGGACTACGAGGGAGCCTTCTCCGGCACCCCCGAGCGCCTCTCCGCCGCGCTGCGAGGCGCCGGCTTCCACGACGTCGCCGTCCACCAGGTCGGCTTCGGCATCGCCTTCCCGCCCCTCGCCGCGTACGCCCCCGGCCAGCTCTCGTCCACATCCTGGGGACAGGCGATCGTCGACACCGCGGGCGAGGACGCCCTCCTCCGTGCGGGCCGGGCCATACACACCCGCCTCGCCGACCGCACCGCCCCCGACGGCAGCGCGACCCTCCCCTTCACCGCCAACCTGCTGACCGGCGTCCGCTGAGACCCGCGACCGCGCACACGAAACGGCCGCCACCACGTCGCAACGTGGTGGCGGCCGTCGTCCGTCCGCGTCCCGCGCCAGGCCTTCCAGCTTCAGCCCGGCCGTCAGGCGCTCGCCGGCACCGGTTCCACCGGAGCCCCGCCCTGCGCGACCACCCGGCTCCTCGCGAGCGACGGCTGATTCTGTACGGGGGTGAGCTGCCGCCCGAGCCGCACGGCCAGGAAGGTGATCCCGAGCGAGAAGAGAAGGAACGTCGCGATGTACGTGCCGTGCAGTGACGCGCCCATAGGACCGCCCACCGCGGGGCCGATCGCCAGCGCGAGCTGCTTCACCAGGGCGAAGGCGGAGTTGTACTGACCCGCCATGCCCGTCGGCGCCAGATCGGCGACCAGTGGCGCCACCGTCGGCGAGAGCATCGCCTCACCGAGCCCGAAGAGCGCGTACGTCGAGACGAAGGCCGCCGTGGCCATGGTCTGGCTGCCGTGCCCGAGGCCCGCGTACCCGGCCGCCACCCACGCGACGGCCCAGATGAGCCCGACCGCGGCGATCACCCGGGACCGCTTACGGCGCTCGACGAACTTCAGCACCGCGAACTGCGCGACCACGATCATCGCCGTGTTCGCCGCCATCGCCGTACCGAGCGCGGACGTGGAGATCCCGGCCGCCTCCACGCCGTATGCGGAAAGACCCGACTCGAACTGCCCGTAGCAGGCGAAGAACAGCACGAAGCCCAGGACGGACAGCTGCACCATGGCCCGGTTGCCGAGGAGCTGCTTCCAGCTGCCACCCCTGGCCTGCGGGGTGTCGCCGTCGATCCGCGGCGCGTGCGGCATCCGCACGGTCGCCATCAGCACGACCAGCACCAGGAACATCGCGGCCTCGATCGCGAACAGCAGCGTGAACGAGCTCGCCCGGTTCGGGTCGACGATGTGACCGCCGATGAGACCGCCGACACCGAGGCCCAGGTTCTGCAGGAAGAACTGCGTCGCGAAGGCGCGCGAGCGGGTGTCCGCCGTGGAGCAGTCCACGATCATCGTCGCGAGCGACGGCTGCATCACGGCCTGGCCGGCACCGAGCGCCGCCGCCGACAGCATCACGGTCGTCGCGCTGTTCGCCAGCCCGAGGCTCAGTGCCCCGAGCGAGGCGGTGACCAGGGCGGCGAGCAGAACCGGCAGCGGGCCCCGCCGGACGATCGCCCGCCCGGCGAACGGCAGCACCACGAGAGCGGCCACGGCGAAGACGGCGAGCACGACGCCCGCCGTCATGGAGCCGAGTCCCCTTACCTGCGCCACATAGACGTAGAGGAAGGGGACGGTAAAGCCGAGCCCGAACGCGCTGAGTGCGTTGCCCACGTGGATCCGGCGCATCGCAGCGCCCATCGCCCTGGTCACTTTCACCTGCCTTGGTCGTGAAGCCGTGACGGTCCGCCCCCGTACCCGGAACCGTGTTCGTGACACGTTCCCAGTGCATGGATGCAGACCTGAAGACTTCGAAGCTAAAGTTAGAACTTGAACTGTACACCTCGAAGGACTTCGACGCCAAGCCGCGCCATGCGATACTCGGGCCATGGGCGACACCCCCGGCGTCAGTGAGCCGACACTCGAAGAACAGATCGCCGCCTACCAGCGCGAGTTCCAGGACCTCGACCCCCAGGTCGAGAAGATCGTCTCGGCGCTGTCCCGTCTGAACCGGCGGATGAACGTCGCCTACGGCCGCCAGACCGCCGCGCTCGGCATCAGCAACGCCGAGTGGGAGGTCCTGAAGGCGCTCGTCCTCGCCGGCGCCCCGTACCGCCTCGGTCCGAGCGAACTCGCCAAGCGCCTCGGCCTCACCCCGGCCGCCATGACCCACCGCATCGACCGCATGGTCGCGGAGGGGCTGGTCACCCGGGAGCGCGACGAGTCCAACCGCGTGCGCGTGATCGTCGAGCTGACGGACGAGGGCCGCGAGAAGTGGCTCGAGGCGATGCGTCTCGCCACGGTCTTCGAGGAAGACCTGCTCCAGGATCTGTCCGCCGAGGACCGGAGTGTCCTGGGTGAGGTCCTGACCCGTCTTCTGCGACGGGTGGAGGACGCCCAGCCGGACGCCGGCGGTCGGCTCAGCGACCTCGATTAAAGATCTTGACAGGGGAGGTTGACACCGCCCTGG
The DNA here is from genome assembly GCF_042737005.1 of Streptomyces sp. NPDC060027. NCBI lineage: Bacteria > Bacillati > Actinomycetota > Actinomycetes > Kitasatosporales > Streptomycetaceae > Streptomyces > Streptomyces sp. NPDC060027. The sequence goes on along the minus strand of NZ_JBHWVI010000223.1, from coordinate 364 downwards.
CGGATCCGTAGGGTTCTTCGAGCTGCCACGGGGCCGGAACGGTCCTGCGACAGCACCTCCGCCGCTGATGCGGCACTCAAACCACCAGCACGATCTCCCAACCGGGACGAATTCGGCGTGCCCGAATTCAATTCGATTTGGGTGCGGCGGCCCGATTAGGAACTGCCGAGAAGATCCGCTAAAGTTTGAGACGTCGGAACGGCCGAACAGCCGCGAAGACAAGCCCCGCTGACTGGGAGTCAGGCCCGAAAGGATCTGATAGAGTCGGACTCGCCGGAAAGGGAAACGCGGAAGCGGGAACCTGGAAAGCACCGAGGAAATCGGATACGGAAACGGTCTGATAGAGTCGGAAACGCAAGACCGA
>NZ_JBHWVI010000222.1:0-14324 GCF_042737005.1 Streptomyces sp. NPDC060027 | reverse complement strand
GGCTCGCCGGGGGGGGGGGGGTGTGGGGGGGGGGGGCGGGGCGGGGGGGGGGGGGGGGGGCGTGCGCGGTCGGCCCGGGGGCCCCCCCCCCCCGCCCGTGTGCTCAGGCCGGTACGTTCTGCCGCGCGGGCGCCCAGCAGCGGATGATGTCGCGCACCGAGACGATGCCGACCGGGCCGCTGCCGTCGAGCACGATCAGATGCCGGAAGCCGCCGTGCGACATCGCGGACGCGGCCTCCTCCAAGGTCCAGGAGGGTGCCGCGAAGACGACGTCGGTGGTGGTGTGGCTGCCTGCGGTCTCGGAGTCCGGGTTCTGGCCGTGGGCGAGGGAGTTGAGGATGTCGCGCTCGGTGAGGATGCCGAGGCCGGAGGAGTCCTCGTCGAGGACCACCGCCGCGCCGACGCGGCGTGCGGACATCAGACGGGCCGCCTGGCGGAGCGTGTGTGCCGGGCCGATGGTGAGGACCACCGTGCTCATGGCGTCACGAACGAGCATGGGCTGGAGCCACCTCCTTGGTGATCCGCCGGCTCCTCGGCTCCTTGGCGGAGCGCAAAGAGAAGCGGTTCACAAGTTCACAAGTGGGGGAGCTCTCAGGGTCGCAGTTAAAGGGAGGGTCAACAAGGGGGCGTGTGCCGTGAATTCGGGGGCGCCCGAGGGTTACTCAGCAGCCCCGGGTCGGCCGGGGCTGCTCACGCGTCGCGCCGGTACCGCCGGTGTCGGCCGCTCCGGCCGGTGAGGTGCGGCGCCACTGCGCGGGCCGGGCCGACCTGCGCCACGTGCCCGCGAGGCGAGATCCGGCGTCTCGGGCCGACCTGCGCCACGTGCCCGCCGGCCCGGATCTCGATCACGGCGTGCCGAACTCCATGACCAGGCTTCCGGTCCGCGCCTCCTCGTTGGTGATCTTCTTCCTCTCGTGCCAACCGACCTGCACCGCGTACGAGTTCGATCCGTCCGGCACCCCCCGCACGGCGGTCGGGAAGGTGCACTTCGCGAAGGCGTCGTAGGCGCCGTTCATCAGACATATCCGCAGCTTGGCATCGAGCGGCACCGCCGTGCGTCACAGTCACATCACGGCGACCGTACGTCCGCCACCCGGCCCGGCGGGACCGGGCCGACGCGTCGTACGCCGGTCAGGTGGGCGGCAGTTGGCCTTCCTGCGGCGGCCTGCCGGGAAGAACGCCGCACAACGCGGAACGGCCGGGCCCGGGTTGACCGGACGTCACTAGTACCGCTGGTTGAGATAGCCCAGCATCTCGTCGTGGAGCAGGCCGTTCGACGCGGCCGCGTTGCCGCTGTGCGGGCCGGGGCGTCCGTCGAGGCCGGTGAAGGAGCCGCCCGCCTCGGTCACCACGATCGCGGTCGCCGCCATGTCCCAGAGCGACAGCTCGGGTTCGGCGCAGATGTCCACCGAGCCCTCGGCGACCATCATGTAGGGCCAGAAGTCGCCGTAACCGCGGGTGCGCCAGACCGCCTTCGTGAGGTCGAGGAAGCCGTCGAGGCGGCCCTGGTCCTCCCAGCCGGACAGCGAGGAGTACGCGAAGGACGCGTCGGCCATCCGCGAGACGCTGGAGACCCGCAGACGGCTCGCCGAGGACAGGCTGCGGCCGGTGAAGGCGCCGTGCCCCTTCGCCGCCCACCAGCGACGGCCGAGCGCGGGGGCGGAGACGACGCCGACGACCGGCTGGTACCCGCCCTCGCCCGCCTCCATGAGGGAGATCAGCGTGGCCCAGACGGGGACACCACGGACGTAGTTCTTGGTGCCGTCGATCGGGTCGATGACCCAGCGGCGCGGGCCCGTGCCCTCGATGCCGTACTCCTCGCCGAGGATCGCGTCGCGCGGCCTGGCCCGCTGGAGCTGGCCGCGGATGAGTTCTTCGGCGGCCTTGTCCGCCTCGCTCACCGGCGTCATGTCCGGCTTGGTCTCGACCTTCAGGTCGAGCGCCTTGAACCGGTCCATCGTCGCGGCGTCGGCGGCGTCCGCCAGGACATGGGCGAGGCGCAGGTCATCGCGATAGTCGGGCATGGGTGAACCGTATCTGCCCGCGTCGGGACGGGGCTACACAGGACGGCGATCATCGCGGGGGCCGACGGACCGGTGCCGCGGACCCGGTCGGCGCGGAACAGTGCGCGGAACAGTGGTGGACCGCCGCGCCGGTCGGCGGCCACGCCGGGCGCTTCCGCCGGGGACATCGGCGGGGCTTGTGTCCGGGGCCCGGATGCGTGCGGGTCCGTACGCGCGCCCCTCGGAGCCGCCGCGAACCCTTGACAGTGCTTCCGTACGCGTCAAATCTGGCTGCAGAGTCGCTCGCCCCAGGGAGGCGATGATGCCCGCAGCGCGAGAATCCCTCTTGGACGCCGCCTATACGGCGCTGGTGCGCCGGGCGTGGTCCGCGGTGCGGATGGTCGATGTGGCCGCCGTGGCCGGGGTGTCACGCCAGACGCTGTACAACGAGTTCGGGAGCAAGGACGGGCTCGCGCGTGCCCTCGTACGGCGGGAGGCCGATGCGTATCTCGCCGGGGTCGACCGGGCCCTGGCCGCCCACACCGACGCGCGGGAGCGGTTGGTCGCGGCCGCCGAGTGGACCGCCTCGGCGGCGCGCAGCAACGCGCTGGTGCGGGCGATGCTGACCGGGTGCTGGGGCGAGCGGCTGCCCTCGCCGGCGCTGTCCGCCGTGCCCTCGTCGTCGGTGGTGCCCGCGCAGCGGCGGGCCGACGGGCCGTTGCCCTCGCCCACCGACTTCGTGGCGCTGGTCCGTGACCGCGCGGTCGCCGCCCTCGCCCTGTCCAGGGCGGACACCCCCGAGGTGACGCGGGCGTGCGAGCTGGTGGTCCGGCTCGCGCTCTCGTGGGTCGTGGCGCCGCCCGCGCAGGGAGGGGTCACGGAGTTGGTCAAGGCCGCGCTGGCGCCGTCCCAGCGGCTCGGGGTCCGAGGGCCCCGGTGCGCGTGATCAGTGCGCCGATCCCGACAGCTGGAGCCCGATGACGCCGATGATGACCAGGCTGATCGAGACGATCTTGAGGATGGAGACCAGGTCGTCGAGGAAGATCATGCCGTAGATGGCGGTGCCCGCCGCGCCGATGCCGGTCCACACCGCGTAGGCCGGACCGACGTCGAGCTTCTTCAGGGAGAGCGTCAGCAGGCCGAAGCTGCCGAGGGCGAAGACACAGAAGGCGACGGTGGGCCAGAGTCTGGAGAAGCCGTGCGAGAGCTTCAGACAGACGGCGAAGCCGGTTTCGAGCAGTCCCGCCACAACGACCAGCAGCCACGCCATCTCGTGTCCTCCCTCATCCGTACGTCGACTGCTTCGGCCGACCCGGATCCGGCTCGGTGCGATTATGCATTCACCGGCCGGGAGAAGCCCTTACCGACGGCGGGCGCACGCAAACACGGGAGCGGTCAGTCGCCCTCGCGGCGCTCCCGCGTGGCCAGCAGCCGGCGCAGCGAGTACAGCCGCTGCGGGTCCGCGTGGCCGTCCGCCACCCACTGGTCGAGCGCGCAGTCCGGTTCGTCGTGACTGCACGCGCGGGGGCACCCCTCGGTGCCGGGTACGAGGTCGGGGAAGGCGTGGATGACCCGGGACGGGTCGACGTGGTTCAGGCCGAACGACCGGACACCGGGGGTGTCGACGAGCCACCCGCCGGCACTGCCCGCCAGCGGCAGGGCGAGCGCCGAGGTGGTGGTGTGCCGGCCGCGGCCGGTGACCGCGTTGACATGACCGGTCGTCCGGCGTTGCTCGGGCGGCACCAGCGCGTTCACCAGGGTCGTCTTGCCGACACCCGAGTGACCGACGAACGCCGTGATCCTGCCGACCAGTTGCTCACGCACCAGGTCGGCGGCGGCCTCGCTCTTCAGCTCGTCGCGGCTGGTCACCACGTACGGGATGTCCAGCGCGCCGTACAGCTCCAGGAACTTGTCCGGCGGGGCCAGGTCCGACTTCGTGAGCACGAGGAGCGGGGTCAGGCCGCCGTCGAAGGCCGCCACCAGACAGCGGTCGATCAGGCGGGGGCGCGGCTCGGGGTCGGCGAGGGCGGTGACGATGGCGAGCTGGTCGGCGTTGGCGACGACCACGCGCTCGTACGGATCGTCGTCGTCGGCCGTGCGGCGCAGGACCGAACCGCGTGGCTCGATGCGGACGATGCGGGCGAGGGTGTCCTTCTCGCCGGACAGATCGCCGACGATGGCCACCCGGTCGCCGACGACGGCGGCCTTGCGGCCCAGTTCGCGGGCCTTCATCGCCATCACGGTGCGGCCCGCGACAAGGCAGGTGAGCCGGCCCCGGTCGACCGTGAGGACCATGCCCTCGACGGCCTCCTCGTGCTTGGGGCGGATGTTCGTACGCGGACGGTTGCCCTTGCGGTTCGGCCGCTGGCGGATGTCGTCCTCGTCGGTGTTCTTGTTGTATCGGCGCATGATCCAGGTCCGCCCGTCAGTTCCCGAGCATTCCGGTCCACAGGTCGGGGAAGTCCGGCAGGGTCTTCGCCGTCGTCGCCACGTTCTCGATCTGGACGCCTTCCACCGCCAGCCCGAGGATCGCGCCGGCCGTCGCCATGCGGTGGTCGTCGTACGTGTGGAAGATGCCGCCGTGCAGCCGGCGCGGCCGGATGTGCAGGCCGTCGGCGGTCTCGGTGACGTCGCCGCCGAGTTCGTTGATCTCCTTGGTGAGCGCGGCCAGCCGGTCCGTCTCGTGCAGCCGCAGATGGGCCACGCCGCGGAGCGTGGAGGGGGAGTCGGCGAGCGCCGCGACCGCCGCGATGCCCGGGGTCAGCTCACCGACCTCGCCGAGGTCCACGTCGATACCGTGGATCGCACCCGAACCGGTGAACTCCAGTCCGCTCTCGGTCAGTTCGCAGGAACCACCCATCTCGGTGAAGATCTCCCGCAGCCGGTCGCCGGGCTGGGTGGTGTGCGCCGGCCAGTCGGGGACGACGACCGTGCCGCCGGTCACCAGTGCCGCCGCCAGGAACGGCTGGGCGTTCGACAGGTCCGGCTCGATGATCAGGTCGCGGCCGAGCAGCGCGCCCGGCGTCACCCGCCAGACGTTCGGCTCGCCGCCCGACTCCGGGGTGTCCACCTGGGCACCGACCGCGCGCAGCATGTCGACGGTCATCCGGATGTGCGGCATGGACGGGAGCGTCGAGCCGGTGTGCCGGACCTCGACGCCCTGGTTGAAGCGCGGGCCGGAGAGCAGCAGGGCGGACACGAACTGGGACGACGACGACGCGTCGATCTCCACCGGGCCGCCGTCCAGGGCGCCCCCGCCGTGCACCGTCAGCGGCAGCGCGCCGCGGGCGTCGTCGTCGATGCGGGCGCCGAGCAGGCGCAGCGCGTCGATCACGCCGTCCAGCGGACGCTCGTACGACCGGGGGTCGCCGTCGAACCGGATGGGGCCGTCCGCGAGCGCGGCGACCGGGGGCAGGAAGCGCATCACGGTGCCCGCGTTGCCGACGTCGACGGTGGCCGGGCCGCGCAGGCCCGAGGGGATGACCCGCCAGGCCTCGCCGGAGGCTTCCGGGCCCCCCGCGACCGTCGAGCTGGAGCCGACCGTCTCCTCGATGCCCACGCCCATCGCGCGCAGCGCGCCGGCCATCAGCAGGGTGTCGCGGGAACGCAGCGGGCGGCGCAGCCAGCCCGGCTCGGAGGCCAGCGCGGCGAGCACGAGAGCGCGGTTGGTGACCGACTTGGACCCCGGCACGTGGACCGTCGCGTCGACGGCTCCGCTTGCGTGCGGGGCTGGCCAGAGGGCGGTGTGGGCGGGGTTCACGGTCATGCGCCCCACTTTAGTGGCAGGGCGCCGGGCAGCCGCTGGTCCGTCCCGCCCGGCGGCGCCCGCGCGGGGTGGTCCGGCGCGGCGCGTACCCGGAGGCCCGCCGACGGCTGCGGTCCAGCTCAAGGACCTTTGGACCCTCGGGCCGCCGTGCGGCTCACACATCGAGGAGCCAGCGCCCGCCGCCCATCAGCGAGCACAGCGACACGGCGTGGAAGAGGAACAGCCAGAGCCCGGCGGGTACGTGCGTCAGCCGCGACAACTGGTCGGCGTCCGAGTCGCCCGCGTTGCCCCGCATCCGCTTGGCCTGGAGTTCGAAGGCCGGGCGGACGCCGCCGAGGAGCAGGAACCACACCACGGCGTACGCGAACGCGGCCTGCACCTGGGGGCCGGCGAGCCAGGACACCAGCAGGAAGGTGCCGCCGGTGAGGATCACGGTGAGCGCGCCGTACGCGTTGCGGATCATCACCAGCATGGCTATCAGCAGGGCCGTGGCCAGCCACAGCAGCAGGGTGATGTGGCCCGAGCCGAGCAGCGCGGCGCCGCCGAGGCCGAGCAGCGGGGGAGCGGTGTAGCCCGCCGCCGCCGTCAGGATCATGCCGAGGCCGGTCGGCTTGCCGCGGCTGACCGTGAGGCCGCTGGTGTCGGAGTGCAGCCGGATGCCGCTGAGGCTGCGCCCGGTGAGCAGGGCGATCAGGCCGTGGCCGCCCTCGTGGGCGATGGTGATGGCGTTGCGGGAGAGGCGCCAGACGCCGTGCGGGACGATCACCGCGAGGGCCGCGACCATGGTGGCGATCACCACCCACAGGTCGGGGTCCGGCTGAGTGCCGAAGACCTCGTCCCAGAGGGAGGCGAGCGAGGCCAGCGAGGTGGATGCGGTGCTGTCCATTGTCGGCGGTGGCTCCCTCTCGTGACGCGGAATCTGGCAGTGTTGCACGTATGTGCGGACGGTATGCAGCCAGTCGTGGACCCGAGGATCTCGCAGGAATCTTTGAGATCGAGCAGAGGGAGCCCGAGGAGGCCCTGGCACCCGACTACAACGTGGCCCCGACGAAGGAGGTCTACGCCGTCCTCGACCGTCCTGTGAAGGACGCGGACAGCCCGAGACCGGTTCGCCAGCTCCGCCGACTCAAGTGGGGACTCGTCCCGTCCTGGGCCAAGACGCCCGAGGGCGGCGCCCGGATGATCAACGCCCGCGCGGAGACGGTGCACGAGAAGCCCTCGTACCGCCGGGCCTTCACCTCCCGGCGCTGCATCATCCCCGCCGACGGCTACTACGAGTGGGTCACCGGCAGCGCCGAACGCGATCTGGAGGTCGAGGGCAGGAGGAAACGGCCGCGCAAGCAGCCGTACTTCGTGGCGCCCGCGGACGGCTCGGTCTTCGCGATGGCGGGACTGTACGAGTTCTGGCGGGACCGGACGCTCCCGGACGAGCATCCGCTGGCCTGGTGGGTGACCTGCTCGGTCATCACGACCGAGGCGGAGACGACGCCGCTCTCGGCCGCCCCCGCCGAAGGCCCGCACGCGCTGGCCGACATCCACCCCCGGATGCCTCTGATGCTCACGCCCGACCGCTGGGACAGCTGGCTCGACCCGGTCGGCACGGACCCGGACGCCCTCCGTGACCTGCTCGCGCCGCCGCCCGCCGGACTGCTGCGCGCCTACCCCGTCTCCACCGCGGTCAGCAATGTCCGCAACAACGGACCGGAGCTGCTGAAGGAGCTGGATGGGCCCGAGGAGGGCACACTCTTCTGACGTGACCGAGATCAGCGACGCGAGCGAGACGATCGAGACGGACGCCGGTACGGCCCGCGTCACCTGGCACCGGGCGCGGCGGGCCCGGCTCGTCCTCGCCGCGAGCCACGGCGCGGGCGGCGGCATCGACGCCCGGGACCTGCGGGCGCTCGCCGAGGTGCTGCCCGCCCACGGCGTGAGCGTCGCGCTCGTCGAGCAGCCCTGGCGGGTGGCCGGGAAGAAGGTGGCGCCGGCGCCGAAGACGCTGGACGTGGGATGGCGGGGCGTGTGGCCGGCGCTGGCGAGGCCGGGACTCCCCGTGGTCTCCGGCGGCCGCAGCGCGGGAGCCCGCGTCGCGTGCAGGACCGCGGCCGAACTCGGAGCCGCCGCCGTCCTCGCGCTCAGCTTCCCGCTGCACCCGCCGGGCAAGCCCGAGAAGTCCCGCGCCGACGAGCTGCTCGGCGCGGGGGTGCCCACGCTCGTCGTCCAGGGCGGCAACGACCCGTTCGGAAAGCCGGAGGAGTTCCCGCCGGGCGCGTACGAGCTGATCGAGGTGTCCTTCGGCGATCACGGCTTCGCCGTCCCGAAGCGGGCTCCGCTCGGCCAGGAGGAGGCGCTGAAGATCGTCACGGAGGGTGTCGTGCGGTGGGCCGCGTCACTCGGGTGACGGCCGGGAATGCTGAGTGACGGACTTCTGTTGTGTCGACCAGACAGCACGGAGCGTGCTGGACCGTTCGTACGAGAGGAAGTCCGCCGCATGGGTTCGACCTTCTGCCCGAGCCGCAGCAGCCGCGCTGACCTGGACTGGACGGTGCTGCACGCGGGCAAGAACGCCCCGATTCGGGCGGCGGGCGGGCATGATGTTCGTCTATCCTCCGATTCCAGTGGGACCGGTCTCGGTGCCACTACATCGCTGGAGGAGGTGGGTCCGGTCACTGGGACCGACGCAGGGACCGAACACGGCCAGGCGGAGCAGCCCGAGGGCCAGGGCACGAGCACGGAGTCGTCCGCCGAGCGCACCGCGCGCTTCGAGCGCGACGCGCTCGAATTCCTCGACCAGATGTACTCGGCCGCCCTGCGCATGACGCGCAACCCGGCCGACGCCGAGGACCTGGTGCAGGAGACGTACGCCAAGGCGTACGCGTCCTTCCACCAGTTCCGTGAGGGCACCAACCTCAAGGCGTGGCTGTACCGCATTCTCACCAACACCTTCATCAACTCGTACCGCAAGAAGCAGCGCGAACCCCAGCGCAGTGCGGCCGAGGAGATCGAGGACTGGCAGCTGGCGCGTGCCGAGTCGCACATGTCGACAGGCCTCCGTTCCGCCGAGTCGCAGGCGCTCGACCACCTGCCCGACTCGGACGTCAAGGAGGCACTGCAGGCGATCCCCGAGGAATTCCGCATCGCCGTCTATCTCGCGGACGTAGAGGGCTTTGCGTACAAGGAGATCGCGGACATCATGGGGACACCCATCGGTACGGTGATGTCCCGGCTGCACCGGGGTCGTCGCCAACTGCGCGGCATGCTGGAGGACTACGCCCGTGACCGCGGGCTGGTCCCCGCCGGCGCCGGAGAGTCGAACGAAGCGAAAGGCTCGGGCTCATGAGCTGCGGAGAGCCGCACGAGACGGATTGCAGTGAGGTACTCGATCACCTCTACGAGTTCCTCGATCATGAGATGCCGGACGCGGACTGCACCAAGTTCGAGGTCCACTTCGAAGAGTGCTCCCCGTGCCTGGAGAAGTACGGCCTCGAACAGGCCGTCAAGAAGCTGGTCAAGCGGTGCTGCGGCCATGACGACGTGCCCACCGATCTGCGGGCCAAGGTCATGGGCCGCATCGATCTGATCCGCTCCGGTCAGACCGTGCCCGAGCACGACGTGACCGCGACGGCCCAGGAGTCCTGACCTCCCGGCCGACCCCGGTCGACCCCGGCCCTCCGGCGCGAGCCGACGCGAGGGCCGGTCTCCGTCTCCGGCGAAGACCCTTCGTTCATCACCCGAACGTGCTAATCCGCGGGCTCAGAGCCCGCGGATTCGTTCATACTCGTCCCCACCTCCTTCCTCCCGTCCTAGGCTCCGGAGCCTGAGATCAGGGGAGGTACGGGGGAGGTACGACGATGGGTTCGGTTCCGGCGTGGGCCCGTGCGTACGTGGCCTGTGTCGTTCTCATGGCGCTCGCCTGCCTCGCGCCCTTGCCGCACCTCCGCGTCTCCTGGTGGATCGTCGCGCTGCTCGCCGTGCTGTACGCGGGCTGCGAGCGCGTCACGCTGCCGCCCCGGCCGCGCGGCGCCGGTGCGCCCGGCGGCGATGCCCTCCAGGGGATGGGCACCTTTCTCCCCGTGCTGCTGGCCGGTGCCTTTCTGCTGCCGCCGCCCGCCGCCGCCTTCGTCGCACTGCCCGGCGCGTTGCTCGCCCGGGTCGAACAGCGGCCGCGCGGTCCGCGCCGGGTCTGGCGCGCGGCCCAGCTCGCCGTCGCCGTCTGGGCGGCCTCCCGGGCGCACGGGGCGCTCGGCGGCCCGGACGCGGTGGCCACGCCCGACTTCCCTTACGCGCTGGTGCCCGCCGGGGCCGCCGTGCTCACCTTCTGCGCCGTGCTCACCGTCCTCGACGGCGGAATCCTGGCGCTGGCCGAGCGCGCGCCGGCCCGCGGTGCCTGGCGCGGCCTCTTCGCGCGCTCGCTGGCACCCGTCGCCGTGCACGGGCTCGCCGGGCTCATGATGGCGGTGCTGTGGCGCAGTCCCTACGGCCCCGTCGCCGCGCTGCTCGTCCTGCTGCCGATGTACGTGTCCTGCTGGGTCTTCGCCCAGTACCACCGCGAACGGGCCGCCCACCAGGCCACCATCCGCGCCCTCGTCCAGGCCGTCGACATCAAGGACGGCTACACCCGCGGGCACAGCGAGCGGGTCGGCCAGGCATCCGTCATGATCGCCCGTGAGCTGGGCATGGACGACGAGCGCGTCGAGGGGCTCCGGTTCGCCGGGATCCTGCACGACGTCGGCAAACTCGGCGTCCCCACACGGCTGCTGCGCAAGGAGGGACCGCTGACCCCCGAGGAGCGGCGGGTCATCGAACTGCATCCCGAGTACGGGCACGAGATGGTCCGGGGCATCGGGTTCCTCGGCGAGGCCCGCTCGGCGATCCTGCACCACCACGAGCGGCTGGACGGGAGCGGCTATCCGTACGGGCTGGCGGGGTCGCAGATCCCCGAGTTCGCCCGGGTGGTGGCCGTCGCCGACGCGTTCGACGCGATGACGTCGACCCGGTCCTACCGCAGGGCCCGGCCCGTGCCGGTGGCCCTGGAGGAGCTGGAGCGGTGCGCGGGGGCGCAGTTCGACCCCCGGATGGTGGGGGCGCTGGTGCGGGCGCTCGGCCGGCACGGCTGGCATCCCGCGGTCACCGCGGACGTCGGCCCGTCCGTCCTGCCCGGCCCCGGCACGCCGCCGACGCGTCCGTCCGGCACCGTCGGGCGGAGGGCGCCGTGAGCACCGCCGCACCACGGCACGGACTCTCCGCCCGCGCCGCCCGTCTCCCGTCGGCCGGAAGAACGCCCGCCGCGCTCACCGCGGTACGCGCGCTCGCCCTCCTCCTCGCGGTTCTCGCCCTCGGCGTCACCCTCTGGGACGGCCTCGACGAACGCGGCACCGCGCTGGCCTTCGGCGTCCTCATCGCCGTCGGCGAGCTCGCCCGGTGGAGCGGGACCGAGGAACGGGAGTCGGCGCCCCTCGGGGCCGCCGGAGCCCTCGCGTACGCGCTGCTCGGCGAGAACGCCGGGCACCGCACCGACCACGGCGTCCTCCAGGTCGTCGCCGTCGTCGTGGCGGCGGCGCTGATCGGCTGCATTCCGCATGTGGCGCGGGGACGCGGGCCCACGGCCGACCACTTCGCGCGTCGCGTCCTCACCGTCGGCTTCGCCGCCGTCTGCTTCCAACCCCTGTACAACCAGGGCAGGTTGCTGGAGTGGGGCGGCCCGGCCCACGCTCTGCTGCTCGTCGCGCTGCTCGTGCTCACCACCCTGTGGGACGCCGTGCTCGCGGCGGCGACGGCCCATGTGCGGACCCGGTGGCCGTTCGGGCCGCTGCTGCGCGACGAACTGCGGGCCACACTCGGGATCGGGTCGGCCGTGTGCGCGACCGGGGCCGTCATGTCGCTCGCGGTCGCGGTGGTCGGGCTGTGGGCGCTGCCCGTCTTCTCGCTGCCGCTGCTGCTCACCCAGCTGTCCTTCCGGCGGTACGCCGCCGTGCGGGTCACCTACCGGCAGACGATCGCGTCCCTCGCGCGGGCGACCGAGATCGCCGGGTACACACCGGCCGGGCACGCACGGCGCGTGGCCGCGCTCAGCCGGGCCGTCGGGCGGGAACTGGGCCTTTCCGAGCCCGACCTCACCGTCCTGGAGTACGCGGCGCTGATGCACGACATCGGACAGCTCAGCCTGGTCGACCCCGTGCCGGCCGGCGCCACCGCCGCGCTCCCGGCGGACGAGCAGCGGAGGATCGCGCTGCTCGGCGGCGCCGTCGTACGGCAGACCGGGGTGGACGCCGAGGTCGCCGTGGTGGTGGAGCGGCAGGCCGACCCCTACCGGGAGCAGCCCCTCACCGCGCGCATCGTCCGGGCCGTGAACGCATACGAGGAGATGGCCCGGGAAGCAGGGCCCGGAGGGCCGCTGACAGCCCTGGAGAAGCTGCGCCTGGCCACCGCCCACGACTATCAGCCAGAGGTCGTGGAGTCGCTCGCCCGGGTCCTGTCCCGACCCGGTCTGACCTTGCCCTGGGCTGGGTAACCCATGGGTAATGAGCGGCCGTCCGACGGTCCGTGGTTGGATGCGAGGAAGAGGGTGTTCGGGGGCATGGGCCAGCCCGGGGCTGCACTGTCTTCAAGGGACTCTTCAAAGGACCGGCAGGCGGGAAACGCGAGGAACTGGCAGGCGGGAATCGTGAGGATCTTCGGCAAGGGACGACACCGGCCCTCCGCCTCATGGCGGCAGGCCACCGACCGTGCGTTCACGCTGATCGGCGACGGCCGCTACGAGGACGCGGGAGCGCTGCTGACGCGTGCCGCGGACCTGGAGCCCTGGCTGTCCGAGTCCTGGTTCAACCTGGCGCTGCTGCACAAGTTCCGGCACGACTGGGAGCAGGCGCGGGCGGCGGGCCTGCGGGCCGTCGCCCTGCTCGACCGGGAGACCGGCGCACCTGACTGGTGGAACGTGGGGATCGCGGCCACCGCCCTCCAGGACTGGCCGCTGGCCCGCCGTTCCTGGCAGGCGTACGGACTCCGGGTGCCCGGAGGCGCCGCCGTCTCCGGTGAGCCGGTGGGCATGGACCTCGGCAGCACGGCCGTCCGGCTGTCGCCGGAGGGCGAGGCCGAGGTGGTGTGGGGGCGCAGGCTGGACCCCGCCCGTGTCGAGGTGCTGTCGATCCCGCTGCCGTCCTCCGGACGCCGTTGGGGCGAAGTCGTGCTGCACGACGGTGTCCCGCACGGCGAGCGGACCACCGCCGCGGGGCACGCCTATCCGGTCTTCGACGAGATCGAGCTGTGGGCCCCCTCTCCGGTGCCCACCTGGGTCGTGCTGCTGGAGGCGGCCACCGAGGACGACCGGGACGCGCTGGAGCAGCTCGCCGCCGACGCCGGCTTCGCCGCGGAGGACTGGTCGTCGTCCGTACGGCTGCTGTGCCGCATGTGCTCCGAGTCCCGGATGCCGTCCGACGAGGGCGACGAGGAACACCTCGACCCGCACGACCACAGTGAGCCGGGGCACCCGGGTCCGCTCGGTCATCGCACCGACGGGCAGCTCTGGGTCCCCGAGCGGGAGTGCGGCCTCGCGGCGCCCGCCTCGCTGGTGCGCGGCCTGCTCGACGGCTGGGTCGCGGACAGCCCGGACTCCCGTGACTGGCGGGATCTGGAAGAGGTCTGCTGAGTACACCTTTAGGCTGTACTCGCAGAATTTACCGAGGTCTGAGGAAGGCGTACGTCGTCATGGCGCAGCAGGACACCGATCAGCAGCACGTGGGCGTGCTCCCCGTGGACGACGACGGCTTCGTCATCGACACCGAGGACGCCGAGGAGCGCGAGGCGGCCTACCGCGAGCGCGGCACCTCGCGGCCGATCACGGTGGTCGGGAACCCGGTTCTGCACAAGGAGTGCAAGGACGTCACCGACTTCGGGGACGACCTGGAGCAGCTGGTCGCCGACATGTTCGCGAGCCAGCGCACCGCCGAGGGCGTGGGCCTGGCGGCCAACCAGATCGGCGTCGACCTGAAGGTCTTCGTCTACGACTGCCAGGACGACCAGGGCACCCGGCACGTCGGTGTGGTCTGCAACCCGAAGCTCGTCGACCTGCCCGCCGACCAGCGCCAGCTGGACGAGAGCAACGAGGGTTGCCTCTCCGTGCCGACCGCCTACGCGCCGCTCGCCCGCCCCGATTACGCCGAGGTCACCGGGCAGGACGAGAAGGGCAACCCGATCAGGGTGCGCGGCACGGGCTACTTCGCGCGCTGCCTCCAGCACGAGACGGACCACCTGTACGGCTACCTGTACATCGACCGGCTCTCCAAGCGCGAGCGCAAGGACGCGCTGCGGCAGATGGCCGAGAACGAGCCGCGCTACGCGACCGTGGCGAACGACTGAACGACCACGTCGCCGGCCGCCCCGGACGGCTGTGACGCATTTTGACAGGCGGGACGCACGACCCCTCGTGGGTCTGCTCGAACGGTGGCGGGGGGGGTGGAAGCCCCCCCCACGCCCCCGTCGGAAGTACGTCGCACGGTAGATACCGGTTGCTGCCCCCAAGATCCGGGTTAAGTCACACAACGGGGGATTATAGGGCGGGG